>CAVHSB010000060.1:504-11601 GCA_963638635.1 Flexilinea sp. | reverse complement strand
TGGCCATGCAGATGTAGTGCCTTCAATGACACCTAGAGCTCCATTTTCAAATACACATGTTGCAACAGCTGTATCTTCAACCTCGATTCTCTCATGTGCAACAGTAGTGCATCTTCCAGAAATTTCCTTAACTGGTCCCATGAACCATTGCAGAAGATCTATGGCATGTATTGATTGGTTCATCAATGCACCGCCTCCATCAAGAGCCCATGTTCCTCTCCATTTTCCCGAGTCATAATATTCCTGGCTTCTGTACCATTTAACCTGAGCATCTGCCATAGAGATCTTTCCAAGCCTTCCAGATTCTACAGCCTTCTTAATAAGCTGAGGAACAGGGAAGTATCTTGAGTGGAAAATGCCACCGAGTATAACGCCTTTATCTTCAGCTGCCTTGATTATTCTATCAACACGGTCAAGAGTGATCTCAATAGGCTTTTCGACAAGCACTGCCTTACCTGCGTTTATAGCAGCTAGAGCACCATCCATATGCAGACCTGATGGCGTTGCAATAGTTACAGCATCGAGCTCGGGATTCTTTAGAAATTCATCTAGGTTATCATAGCCTCTGCAATTGAACTTCTCTCCAAAGTCCTTTGCTCTACCTGGTGCTGGATCAAAGCCTGCAACTACCTTAGCACCCTCTATCTCGCTAATAGCCTTGGCATGGATTTCGCTTATCATGCCACAGCCGATCATTCCAAATCCTATAGTTTTCATATTAGTTCTCCTTTTTTGATTTTCTTAGCTTAGAAATCAGTCTGAATACGCCAAGCTGAGAAAGAATCATCATACATATTACTACAAAGAATATGATACAGATAGGGCGATGGAACATAGGAGCAAAGGATCCTCCAGATAGATCTAGACCACGTCTTAGGTTCTCATCACACATTGGTCCAAGAATAACACCGAGCAGGAATGGTGCAAGAGGAACATCTGCCCATGTAAGAAGTAGGCCAACTAAGCCAAATGCATACATTGTCTTGATATCAAATAGGTTGAAGTTGATGAGATAGGATCCAACAACGCATAGACAGAAGATAATTGGCATCAATATATACTTATTGAGGCGAAGAATCTTAACAGTAGCCTTGCTCATAAGCTGAGCAATAGCCCACATTGCAATAGATGCAAATACCAGATATACACCAATCTTATAGACTACATCTGGGAAATCTCTCAATAGTAGTGGACCAGGTCTGTAACCATGCATCAATAGAGCAGCTAGAAGTACAGCAGCTGGAGCTGAGCCTGGAACAGCAAGAGATAGAACAGGGATGATAGCACCACCGATACATGCATTGTTGCCAGTCTCTGCAGATGCGATGCCCTTTACGTTGCCTTCTCCGAATTTTGGCTCTGGATTCTTTGTGAAGGTCTTTGTTGCCCAATATGAGAGCCATCCGCCAACGTCCTCTCCAACGCCTGGGATAACGCCTACGCCAACGCCGATACATGCGCTTCTGATGATTGCTCCAATATTCTTCCCAATGATCTTGAAGCCATCCTTGTAGTGGAACTTAGAAAGATTCAGAACCTCCTTCTCCTTTTCCTTCTTGAATGCTCTTACTATTTCTGGAAAACCAAAGAGGCCTATCATTACAGGAATAAGCTGCAAGCCACCCATCATGTTTACATTGTCATAGCTGAAGCGAGGGAACATATTGATTCTGTCGTATCCAACCTGTGCAACAAGAAGACCGATTATACCGCTTATCCATCCCTTTATAGCCTTTCCTTGTCCTGTGATAGCGCCGCAGATAAGAATTCCGAAGATAGATAAGAGGAAGAACTCCCAGCTTGTGAACATCAATGAGATAGATGTTAGAAGCGGAGTAAGAGAGAGAACGAATATTACAGAGATCAGAGTACCAATACAAGATGATGTAGTAGCAATGAATATTGCAAGTCCCCCCTTTCCCTGACGTGCAAGTGGAAATCCATCAAGAGCAGTAGCTGCTGATGCAGGAGTTCCAGGAATATTCAATAGAATAGCTGATTGGCATCCACCAGATACTGCACCTACATATACTCCTAAAAGTGCAATAAGTGCAGCCTCATGTGAGAAGCTGTATGTAAGACCAGTTAAAAGTGCAACAGCCATAGTTGCAGAAAGCCCTGGCAGTACACCCATCATAAGACCAGCTGCAGTAGATATAACCAATGTAAAGAGATTAATAGGAGTTAATACTGTAAGAATAGCTTCAAGTACGTATTGCATTTCATATCTCCTTTTTATGGTAGTATTGCTCTGAAGCCATACTGGAATAGGATGACGATCAAAAGCATAGTAATAACAGTAATGATGATTGACTGCCACCATTTAACAGCGCCTAAGTACATTAATAGAACTAGCATGAAGATCCCGCCTGAAATATAGAATGGGAGCTTGAAGCTTCCTATTCTGAGTCCTACGAGGAAGAATGAGAAGATGAACATGATAATCATGCCAATTACCATTCGGTAGGTGTTAGGATCCTTAGCTGTCTCATGGAATCTCGTTTTAATCTCAGTAAGGTGCTCTTTTACAGTCTCACCTAATTTCTTTTCTTTGCTTTTCAGAGAAAAGAAAATAAGAAGGAGTGAAAAGAAGATAAGCAATATGCCCAGAATCAAAGGAAGAAAGCCAGGTGAGAGACTAAGCTTCTCGACATTATAAGGTCTGACAAGCGCAGTCTTATATATGCCATAGCCTTCAAATGTTATATAGATGCCGAATATCAAAGTGATAAACGCAAGTATCAGATCTTTAGTTTTCTTATTCATAATATCAATCCATAGAAAGTGAAAAATGCAGGGTTTCAGGGCCCTGCATTTATAGAATGCTCTTAGCGAGCAAAGCCGAATGAAGCAGGATCGTTAACTGCTACGCCAGCATCCCAGAGGATATAGCAAGCATTGGATGCGAACTTATCAAGGTACTTCTGACTCTCTTCTCTTCCCATTGGAGATACTACGAATGAGCGAGAATCACAGAAGTCTAGGAATGCCTGATCCTTTACAGCGACCTCGAATGCCTTATCAAGCTTTGTAAGAGTGCTCTCAGGAAGTCCCTTTGGAACCATTAGGCCTGTTACCTCACCCATTGGAATATATGGAGCATCTGGATAAGACTTCTTGATGGATTTTGCAACTACGCCAGGTGCTAGCTCTATATCCTCATCTGCAAGTACTGCAAGACACTTAACGTCGCCAGCTATGATAAGATCCTTAAGCTCTGCAAGAAGCTGTGGGCATACATCAATCTCATTTGAGAGAAGTGCAGTAACTGCTGCTGAGCCGCCGTTATATGGAGTATGCTTAACCTTTGCTCCAGCAACAGCTTCGATTACCTGTGTTCCGAAGTGACCGCCTGAACCAACACCACCTGTTCCGAATGTGATCTTGCCAGGATTAGCTTTAACTGCAGCAATTAAATCCTCGATTGTGTTATATGGAGAGTTCTTGCTTACGCAAATAGCATTAGGTGCATATGTTGCTAGCCAAATATCCCAGTCCTTGTATGTCTTCTTAGAAACATTTGAAGTTACAGGCATTGTTGTGAATGCGAGCATTCCATGTCCAAGAAGTGTATAACCATCAACTGGAGCATTCTGAACAGACATTGTGCCTGTTGCACCTGATGCGCCTGGAGTATTTGTGATATTGATCTGTACTCCAAGCTCCTTAGCCATACCATTTGCAATTGATCTTGCGGTAAGGTCTGTTGTGCCACCTGCACCGTAAGGTACGACGAGGTTGATGTTTCTTGTAGGCCAGTTCTGTTCTGTCTGACCGTTTGCAAAGAGTGCTGTTGTCAGCACTACAAGCGCTAAAGCGAGTGCTAATAGCTTCTTCATGATTTTCTCCTTTTTTATATTGTGAATTGTTTTTGCTTAATCTAGCTTTACGACTACCTTCATGTATGATCCAGGATTCTTCTCGATATCTACGATAGTCGCAGGAGTCTCCTCGATTGATACAGTCTTAGTCAGAATCTTATCCATTGGAAGCTTCTTGCTTGCAATGATCTCTAGGGCTTCTTCAAATTCTCCTGCACTTGTTCTGGCACCTCGGATATCAAGCTCCTTCTTTGTAAATACATCTGTAGGCATTGATGTCTCAGCCTTAGGCCAGCCTGTATATACAACTCTTCCAGCATTGCAAACTACGTCTAAGGCTGCTCTTATGCAAGCATTAGCGCCAGTAGCCTCCATTACGCATTGAACCAGCTTGCCTCCAGTGATTTCCTTGACTCTGTCAACTACATTCTCTTCCTTTGAATTGATTACATAGTCAATGCCGCATTCCTTTGTGAA
Organism: Flexilinea sp.; assembly: GCA_963638635.1. GTDB lineage: Bacteria > Spirochaetota > Spirochaetia > Sphaerochaetales > Sphaerochaetaceae > Ornithospirochaeta. The sequence continues at coordinate 7,303 of CAVHSB010000060.1, read as the reverse complement.
ATCAAGTCTTTCCTGGACAAGATCTACAACAATAGGTGTTGCGCCATATAGCTTTGCAACAAGCGCTGCGAGAATACCAATTGGACCAGCACCATAGAAAAGCGAATATTCGCCTTTTGTGATTTTTCCTCTATGTACTCCATGAAGAGAAATCGTAAGAGGCTCTGCAAGAGCTGCCATTTCCCAAGATAGTCCATGAGGAATCTTGATAAGCATGCTTGCTGGATGCTTATAGAACTCTGCCATGCCACCATCTACATGAACGCCAAGCACCTTTAAATCCTCACAGCAATTTGTTCTGCCAATAGAGCATGCATAGCAATGGCCGCAATATAGATATGGATCTACAACGACTCTGTCTCCAACCTTGAGGTTCTTTGGATTGTTCTTTCCAATCCTTACAATCTCTCCTGCAATCTCATGTCCAATTATCCTTGGGTAGCTAACAAGCTTGTTGGCACCTCTGAAGGCTCCGATATCTGAGCCGCAGATACCAGCTGTATGAACCTTAATGAGTGCCTCATCATCGCTGATTTCTGGAATTTCTCTATCAACTACCTTAACATCCCAAGGCTTTTCAATTAGTACACCTTTCACCTTATGCTCCTTATAAAGAAATGATCTGATTCCAGATGCTATCTAGAACTGGAATGCCATTCTTTGTATTCTCTCTTCTGATTTTGAGTGAGTTCTGGCCAGGATATCTGACTTCCTTTCCTTCAATGGCCGGAATAGAGGAGTGGATATCTTCAAGAACTCTGTTTATAAGATCTTCCTGGAATGCGGAAGTATTCATCTTAGATGGATCTATTGCGATAAGAACCTGAGAAAGTCCATATTCATCTTCGCTCATCTTTCCTATATCAGATACTGAGTTTCCACCAGAGAGCAGGGCGGCAGTGAGATCCAGAAGAATTGATAGCGAAGATCCCTTCCAATATCCAACAGGCATTACTCTCCAGGTCTTCTCTATAGCTGCAGGATCTGTTGTCATGTTACCATCCTCATCAAAGCCTCCTGCAACGGGAAGCTGCTTTCCCTCAAGCTTTGTCATCTCAATCTTGCCATAGCTGAATTGGCTCATAGCCATATCTACAACAACATGCTCACCATTCTCTCTTGGAACTGAGATGATGAATGGGTTGTTGCCTATTCTTCTGTCCTTAGCGCCCCAGGCTGGCATATTGGGCTGTGTGTTTGTCCAAAGAATGCCGATGCAGCCATTATCAGCGGCCTGCCATCCATATGTACCGCCTCTCATCCAATGATTTGTATTTTTGATAGCAACAAGACCTATACCATTGGATTTAGCAAGCTCAATTGCTCTATCCATTGCTCTTTTAGCATTGACCATTCCCAGTGCTAAATGTCCATCCCATCTTTCAAAGCTTCCAAAGGAATTAATTCTCTCAGCCTTTGCCTCTGTCTTGATATAGCCTTTGTCGATATAGCTCATAACACGCGGAAAGCGATTGACACCATGAGAGTAGACCCCGTCAAGGCTGTTCTGTGCCAAAATCTCTCCAGCGAGAAGTGCATCTTCTTCAGAGACACCCTTCTTCATGAGCTTCTCTTTGAAGACCTTTACAAGTTCATCATAGAATATTGTCATTTTTTCCTCTTTTTTATTCTGTTAAAAGAAAACGATTTCTTAATCTTAGAAAACGGTTTCTTTAGTATTGAAAACGTTTTCATGAATATATTATGCTGTGTTTATACTGCTGTCAAACTAAATTTTCAAAAATTATATTTGTTGATAAAAGTTCAGTAATGAACAAAAATTTTAGTATGGGGGTATTATGCAGGCAACAATCAGTGATATAGCACGTGAGGCAGGCGTATGCATAGCTACTGTATCGAGAGTTCTTAACTCTTCTGCAACTGTTTCAAAAGAAACTAGAGAGAAGGTTGAGATGGCAATGAGGAAATTCAATTATACTCCTTCAGAGATAGCCAGAGGACTTAAGAACAAGTCATTGAAGACAATTGCGATTGTCGTTAAGAAGCTGACTATGAACCATCATATGAGAATAGCGGAGGAGATTAACAGAAGATTCTCTGAGCTTGGCTATGATGTTGTTATGTTTGAGACTGGGTATGAAAGGGATGAGAATATATCCTCGTTTCTCAAAAGAATGTTCAATAAGAATATTGATGGAATAGTATTCATTGGATCCTCTTTCCAGGTTCTTACAAACTTTCACGAACTTACAGAACTATTTGAAAAGATTCCTGTTGTAATTGCAAATGGATGGATTGAAGGTACCTATGGTCTTCTAGTAGATGAAGAGAATGGCACTAAAAGCATGGTTGAGTATTTGAAGAAGAAGGGGCGCAAAAGAATGGTCTTCTTTAAATGCAATGATACTGAATCAACTCAAAAGAAGATAAAGGGCTTTAAGGAATCTCTTGATGATTCTCTTGTCATGGATATCGTCAATACCATGGATGGCGTTAAATATGCACTTGAGGTTTTGAAGCCCTTAGAGAATGGCATTGATGCTATAATGTGCGAGGAAGATAACCTTGCAATAAAGGTAATATCTACGCTTCAGAAAAGCGGTATAGCAGTGCCTGGAGATATCGCGGTAACAGGCTTCAATGACTCTGAGTATGCATCTCTTTCTTATCCTGCTATCACAAGCGTAGACAATAAGGCAATAGAGCAGGGGCAGTTCTGTGCATCGCTTCTTGAGAGAATCCTTTCTGGAAAAGAAGTAGACATTGAGAAAAAAGTACTTAAAATAATTGAGACAGATCTTGTTATAAGACAAAGTACGTAGGAGGTTTTATGATATTTGATCCAGTGCTATAGCCGAGGTTGCTGAAGAGCTAAAGAAGAGGGACTTCAAGTCTCTTCCAGAGGGGCTTTATTACACAGAGAAGAATAAGATCCTGATCCAGAGACAGGAATATGATACAGTAATTGAAAGCCAATTCGAGGCCCATAAGAAGTTCATAGATATTCATATCATTCTAGAGGGCGAAGAGAACTATGAGGTTATGAGAGCTTTAGAGAAGCTTCCCGAGGGCTTTGATGAGTCAAAGGACATAGGCTTTTTTGATGGAAAGAAGGAAGGAGAGGTCAAGCTTACTGAGGGGGTATTTGTACTATCCTTCCCAATGGAGCCACATAGACCAAGAGTAGCAGTTGGCTCAAAGCCTATATTCGCAAAAAAGATAGTTGTAAAGATTCCTTATTAATGAAGAAAGAGCGGTCAACCGGCCGCTCTTCTTATGCTTAGTTATGTGCTTTTATTATTGATGAGATTTCATCTATTTTCTCTTTCAAAAGCGCATCATTCTTAGCCTCACATACTATTCTGAGATATGGCTCTGTATTTGATTTTCTTACATTGAACCACCAATCTGCATATTCGATTCTGTAGCCATCAAAATCCATAACCTTCTCTGGCTTACCGTTTGTCACATATGTCTTATAGAGATCTGCAATAGCTCCATCCTTATCATCTAGACGGAAGTTGATCTCTGAAGAGTTCTTATAGGATACGATTTCATCTATAAGCTCAGATAGCTTCTTTCCTTCCTTTTTGAGCTTTGAGACTACAGAGAGTACCAATAGTGATGCAAGCACGCCGCTGTCGCAATTGAAGAATTCCTTAAAGTAGTAATGTCCAGCAAGCTCTCCTCCGAATATTCCATCAATCTCTCTTATCTTAAGCTTTGCATATGCATGTCCTACCTTCCAGATAGTTACTTTGTAGCCAAGCTTTTCAAGGTAATCTGTTGTAGACTTGCTTGTTCTGATATCTACAAGCGCATTTGTTCCTTTGTCCTTCTCCTTGTAATAGATTCCCAGAAGAGATGTAATGTAATCTGGCTGTATCCATCTTCCTCTATCATCTACGAATACGACTCTATCTGCATCTCCGTCATATATTACGCCACAGTCACTCTTGTTCTTCTTTACAGCCTCTTCGAGCATTACGCAATTCTTCTCTTCAAGAGGATTAGGCTCATGATTAGGGAATGTACCATCAAAGGTGTCGTTTATATAATCAAAATCTGCACCAAGAACATCCTTTACGATAAGATTAGACATGCCATTAGAGCAATCTATAGATAGCTTCAAATTCTCAAAGTCCTTGAACTTCTTCAAAAATGCTACATACTCATCCTTTACAGAAGAGTAGTCCTTGACTGTTCCCTTCTTAGTGCTAACGACTACTGTACCTTCCTTTGTGAGCTTTTCAAGATCCTTAAGTCCTGTCTCTCCTCCAACTGGCAAAGCTCCCTTTCTGCTTATCTTAAGTCCATTGTACTCCTTTGGATTATGGCTTGCTGTAATCTGTACAGAAGCATCTGCATTTAGAAATGCTGTAGCAAAATAGACCATTGGAGTAGTTGCAAGACCTAGGTCCCAAACATCAGCTCCACTATCAAGAACGCCACGTACTAGCTCATCGTGGATTACTGGAGATGAAACTCTAACATCTCTTCCGATTACAACATGATCTGCCTTCAATAGAGATGGCAGGAAATATCCGCACTTGTAGACAGTCTCTTCGTTGAAGTCCTTTCCCCATATTCCTCGGATATCATAAGCTTTGAATGCACCCATTTTCTTATTCCTTTTCTTTTATCAATTTCTCTAGCTGCTTGAAATCAGGAATCTCAAAATAATAGGCATCGCCATTTTCAAGATTTACCCTGATTACAGTCTTCCTGAATATTCTATCAAATAAATTAGCTTCTTTTCCAAGATCTTTTTCGGCCTTTAAAGATTTTTCAGCGCTTGCTCTTGTAATCTTATCTATAGCCTTGATCATTGAAAGAGGTATGAAGATCTCAAGCTTTGTATATTCCTTATTTGTTCTAGGCTTAAGCTTTATGCCAAATAGTGTAGGAGTTCTCTCAAAGTCCTCTATTACAAGTGTATTGCCATCACTATATAGAAAAACGCCATACTCCCTCTCGTTTCCATTTGCTTCCCCATACCAGGTAGCATAGGATCTATATATAAGCTTTCCTCCAAGCTTATCTTCTCTTTCTTTGATGAAAGCCGCTGTATCGTTATCAAATTCCATATCGCTATTCTACTATATTACCCAAGTGCTTGAAAATTGATTTCTAAAAACGATGATTTCTAAGCCTTATTTTCACTATTCTTTTTTATTTTGTTTTTGTAATATATATGCTTGTGGAAGATTTTGAGAAAAAGGATTTTGAGAAGCTGCTGAAGCGTGGTGGCTTAGATGCCAGACGCTATATGAAGCTTACAGATTCAGATGTTGCCAGAGTTTATGATAGAAACATAGCTTCTTTGCCTGTTACTGTCGATCTTTATGGGCCTTATTGCAGAATAGTTGACTATTCAGATGATGGCTTTGATGAGAATGCTGAAGAAGAGATCAAGGAGATTGTCTCACGCTACCTATATGTTGAGAAGGCTAAGATAATCTTCAAGGCAAGACGTAAGAGAGAAGGCCGAGAGCAGCATGAGAAGGGTGATGATGAGGTTAAGGTCATTGTAAGAGAGAATGGCCATGAATTTCTCACAGAGCTTTCTTTGTATACAGATACAGGGCTCTTTCTTGACCAGGCTTATACAAGAGCTATGGTGCAGAATGAGACTGCTGGTAGATCTGTTCTCAATCTATTCTCTTATACAGGCTCCTTCTCTGTTTACGCTGCAGCAGGTGGTGCAGAGAGCGTTGTAAGCGTTGACCTTTCTAATGTTTATTCAGCATGGGCAAGAGAGAACTTAAACAGGAATGGTTTTCTTGATGATAATAAATATAAGGTTGTAACTGCAGACGCAAGAACATATTTGGAGAATGCCTATAAGAATGGAGAGAGATACGATCTTGTGATATTTGATCCTCCTGCATTCTCAAACTCTCATAAGGCTGAAGACTTTGATGTTCAAAAGGACTATTTCAGCTATCTTTATTTGATTTCCCGTATTCTCAAAGAAGGCGGAGCTGTAGTATTCTCTGAAAATCTAAGCTCATTTGTCTTTGATAAGAAAGATCTCAATAAGTGCTGGGATATTAAAGAGATTACAAGGGATGTGCTTGCCCAGGGCTTTTCTGCAAAGAAAGGTAGTGCTAGGGTATGGATACTTGATAAGACAGCAACAATGAAAAGTGATAAGAAAAGCGCTGTCAGGATGAAAAGAATGGACGAATTTAAGGATGAAAGCCTAGATAGGCTTACTCTCTCAGATGAGAGCGAAAGGAAAGAAGAGGGAAAAATGGATTTCCCAATGAGAAGCGAAAGAAAATTCGATAAGGGCTATGAGAGAAGAGAGAGAAGCCCAAGAAGAGACAGAGACGATAGCTCTAGAAGAAGAGATAGAGATGATAGACCATCTAGAAGATTCGATGATAGAGATCGTCGCTATAATGATGATAGACGTGATCGCTATAGAGATGATGATAGAAGAGCTGAAAGACGCTATGGCGATGATAGATACTCTGATAGAAGAGATAGCTACAGAAGAGGCGATGATAGGGATTCTTATCGTCCACGTCGTGACACTGGATATACCTCATATCGCTATAGAAGAGATGAGGATGGCGAGAATGAGACCTCAAGACTCTATAGAAGAGATAGAAGAGATAGCTACAGAGGTGAGAGAAGCTTCAGGGAGGATAGAGCTCCAAGAAGAGATAGATTCGACGATGATAGACGAAACAGAGATGATAGACGATCAAACGACAGAGAGTTCTCACGTGATAGAAATGACAGATTTCCAAGAAGAGAGGAAGGAGAGAGAAGAAAGAAATCATCTCCAAAGCCTTATGGCTACGACTCTTTCATGTCTACTTCTAGC
>CAVHSB010000060.1:0-494 GCA_963638635.1 Flexilinea sp. | reverse complement strand
AAGACGATAAATAAGCGTTAAGCCACTGATTAGCTTCAGTGGTTTTTTTTGAATCTAAATAAAAATAATAGTCAAAATAAAGATACCGAGATAACAATAAAACTATCAATCTTTTATTGATAAAAAGCCGTTTCTGCACTGTGTTGCTACAAAATGGCCATACAAAGCGTAAAATGCAGTTTTTATCCTCTGTAGCGTAGAAAAAATGCTTTTTTGAAATGCAATTTCCATCAATTCCTCGACCTTTTCGAACTTGCTTATATCTCTTGAGACGAAGCAGAAGAAGTTCAAATAGTCCTGCTGCTCATCTCTGTTGAATCCTGAATGAGCGTTTAGGAATCACTTCAAGAAAAAATGGATCTCATTAATCGGAGAAAGGGGATCATCTTCATATTTTAACCCTTTTTTCTCTTTTGTTGTATGCACTTCCTCTGTAAGATGAAGTCTTTCTACAAGAATTGTGTGGGGATTGTCCCCGTCATGTACTAGAAGAG
>CAVHSB010000059.1:0-12177 GCA_963638635.1 Flexilinea sp. | reverse complement strand
CATGAAGATAACGCCAGAAAGAGAAGTCGAGGTATCGACAAGAGATGGCGTGATTGTATATGAGGCTAAGGCTATAATTCTAGCCATGGGATGCAAGGAGCGAAGTGCCGGAAGCATTGCTATTCTTGGAGAAAGACCTAGCGGAGTATTCACAGCTGGAACTGCTCAGGCATATATGAACCTATATAATAGAATGCCTGGCAAGAATGTAATCATACTAGGCTCTGGTGACATCGGACTCATAATGGCAAGACGACTTACGCTTGAAGGTGCGAAGGTAAATGCGGTATTTGAGCTGATGCCAACCCCAAATGGACTTCCAAGAAACATCGTACAATGCCTCTACGATTATGATATCCCACTATATCTCAGCCACACTGTAACTAAGATATTCGGTAAGACAAGAATCGAGGGTGTTGAAGTAAGTGAGGTTGATGAGAATAGAAAGGTCATAAAAGGAAGTGCCAAATACTACCCTTGCGATACTCTAATACTATCTGTTGGTCTTATTCCGGAGAATATACTTCTTGAGAATGCGGGAATAGAAATCGATCCATCAACTAGCGGGGCAATCGTTGATGAGCACTTTGAGACATCAATCAAGGGAATCTTCAGCTGCGGCAACGTTCTTCATGTGCATGACCTTGCAGATGCTGTAACAAAGGAAGCTGAGCTTCTAGCTCAATCTGTTAAGGATTATGTAAATGGCAAGCTCAATGCAGAAAGAATCATTGATGTAAAGAAAGGCAAAGGAATCGGACATGTTATTCCTCAGAAGATAACAGGGAAAAACGATGTAGTTATGACAATGCGTGTTCAGAAGCAATTTAATGATGCAAAAATCATAATCAATCAAAATGGAAAGATAATTGCTGAGAAGAAGATCAAGAAAGCTATCCCTGCAACCATGATTGAGCTCAATATCCCAGGCTCAAGAATAGAAGATGAGGGAAATCTGGAGGTAAGCGTACTATGAAAAAGCTATATACATGCATATGCTGCCCAAATGGCTGCGACATCTACGTTGAGCTTGATAACGATAGGATAGTCTCTTTTTCTGGAAACAAATGCAAGAAGGGTGAAGAGTACATCAAGCAGGAAATTACAGCTCCATATAGGACAATTGCATCATCGGTTCTTGTTAAAGATGGAGAGCTTCCTCTTGCAAGTGTTAGAACAACTAAGGCAATTCCAAAGGATAAGATATTCAAAGTAATGGATGAGATCAGAAAGGTCGTACTTACAGCTCCTGTTGAAGAAGGCACTGTAGCAATCAGCAATGTATGCAATCTCAATTCAGATATTATCGTTACTCGAAGTGTGAAGAAGGCATGATGAGTAAGAGTATCATAGCATCTTATTTAACAATAAATGCTAATAATAATTAAATAAAGAACTGCTAACCCGGCGGGTTGGCAGATTCTATGAGAAATCGGTCTCGCTCAATCTTTCCATGGTAGCGAGACTTTTTCATGAGCCTTCGAAGCTTGAGAATATCCTGAAGAAACTTCAGCTCTTCAACCAACAGCTAAATGATAGGCTTTATGGTTTCTATCATAACCTTGCCGCATTCTCTCGTCCGTTGGTTTTGATAAGACTTGGCCAACCTCTCAGCGAACGCTGGATAGTGACCAAAGTCTTGCTTTGCTGGCAGCCCAAACCTAATACTAGCCTAATAATCCCGAATTACGAATGATCATTTAATTTAAGATAATCTGCATGCATATTCTCTCATAATTGCTATTAACTCTATAATAGTTGTAGAGTTTATACTCATTCTGAGGTGAATATGGAAAGAGACCTTACAAATGGAAGCATCCTAAAAAACGTCATAGCATTTTCGCTGCCGTATCTGCTATCTTACTTTCTGCAAACCTTATATGGTATGGCAGATCTATTCATAATCGGTCAATTTGAGGGGGCCATAAGCACTACAGCTGTATCTATAGGCTCACAGATAATGCATATGCTTACAGTCATGATAGTAGGTCTTGCAATGGGCTCTACAGTAAGCATTGGGCAGGCAATAGGCGCTAGGAACAGAAAAGATGAGGCAAAATACATTGGAAACACAATAACGCTCTTTCTCTCTCTATCGCTTATAATCACACTATTATTGCTTCTGTCACGAAATGGAATAATAAAGCTTATGTCTACGCCAGATGAGGCAATCGAAGGCACTAAGGCCTACCTTACTATATGCTTCATCGGAATTCCTATGATCACAGGCTATAACATAATAAGCTCTATATACAGAGGAATGGGCGATAGCAAGAGTCCTATGATCTTCATAGCTGTTGCATGCATAGCCAATATCGCACTTGATTATCTCTTTATTGGTGCACTTAAAATGGGCGCATCTGGTGCTGCACTTGGAACCACGCTCTCTCAAAGCATCAGCGTCATAATATCATTTGCAGCTATAAAGAAACGACACAGCAGCGTTTCAATAACAAAGGCTGATTTCAAGATATCAAAGGAAAATACCTCTAAGATACTCAAGATAGGAATCCCTGTATCGCTTCAGGATGGATTCATTCAGATATCCTTCGTGATTATCACAATCATAGCAAATAAGAGAGGGCTTATTGATGCAGCAGCTGTTGGAATTGTTGAGAAGATAATGGGCTTCATGTTCCTAGTACCCTCTTCGATGCTCTCAACGGTCTCTGCACTAGGAGCTCAGAATATAGGAGCCGGCAGAAAAGACAGAGCTATGAAGACTCTTCTTTATGCGCTCCTTATAGCTATAACACTTGGTGCGGTAATCGTAATAACGGTTGAGATCTTTGCCTATCCTCTTGTATCGCTATTCACAAATGACATAGCAGTAGCTGAGGCTGGAGCTGAATACTTAAGAGGCTATATAGGCGACAGCTTCTTTGGCGGCATACAATTCAGCTTCTCGGGATTCTTCTGTGCTATAGGCCACTCTGAGCTATCATTCCTGCATAATGTTCTATCCATTCTTCTTGTAAGAATACCTGGAGCATTATTAGCATCAAAATACTTCCCCTCTACTCTTCTTCCTATGGGACTTGCTTCAACATTCGGATCATTGTTCTCAGGGATAATATGCATAATTGCATTCATCATTCTCAGAAGGAAGATGAAATGAGAGATGGCTTATATAAAATTGGCGAGATAGCTAAGCTCTTTCATATTAGCATCTCGCTCATAAGGCACTATGAGAATATAGGGCTGGTAGAGCCAGAATACATAGATAGAGAGACAGGCTATCGCTACTATAGCTCAAAGCAATTTGAATACTTCAATATGATTGCCTATCTAAGGACACTGGACTTCTCACTAAATGACATCTCAGACTTTCTGAAAAACAGAGATGTAGAGGTCATCAAGGAAAAGCTCTATGCACAAAGAGCAATCGTTGAAGAGAAGAAACGAGAGCTAGAGCGTATTGAGAGCAAGATAGATACAAGGCTTGAGCTTATAAAAAGCGCTGAGTGCGCAAAGCTTAATACGATAGAGATAATAGATGCTCCTCCTATAGATATAATAAAGATACAGAGGAACATAGAGATTAGGAATGCAATCGACATGGAAGAGCCCACAAGCATGCTTGCAAGGCTCCAGTCTGAGCCAGTCATATTTCTTGGAAAGGTAGGACTGTCGATAAATAAGGAAAAGCTTCTTAGTGGCCAATTCGATAGCTACACAAGCATATTTCTCATAATCGACAAGGATGACAAGGCAACACAGGGCATAATAGCTCTTAAAGCGTCAAAGGCGATAAGGCTTCGCTTCAATGGACGTCACACAGAGGCAGCTGAGCAATATGAGAGGATGATCAATTTCATCAAAGCAAATGACTATGAGATAGCAGATGAGAGCAGAGAGATTGCTCTTATAGACCATGGAATAACAAGAGATGAATCGAAATTCGTAACTGAGATTACAATTCCTATAATGCAACCTCTGCTATGAAGTCCTCCATCTCCTTTCCAACGAGTGACTTTATCTCGTTCCAATGGAACTTGCTTGATACACCTACATGAGGAAGCTCATGGAAGCTTACATCATCCCTTCTCAACAGCATCTTATATAGAGGATCCCCGATAATATCACTATAGCCGCTATTCATTATAGAAAGGAGCTCTGATTCATTTACAAAAGCATAATCCGCAGCCTCCAATAGGCTATCCTTATGAGAGAATGGAATAGCTACATCAATTTTCTTTATACCTTTTAATCTAAGCTCATCCCTTAGAGAATTAGATGCCACCTGCTCACCTATTATAAGCACCTTCTTCTCTATATCTGATTCTGGGAATATTAGAGACTTTCCTCTGACCTTAGCTTCAAATGCTCTAGCACTGCCAACGGGAGCTGCAGCTATATATGGGATTCCATATTGCTTTTCCATATACTCTGCAACCTCAACGCCACCCTCACTTACAGCTATATTAATCTCAGCATTTCCAGCCCTTTCAATATCCTCTAATGAGAAATTCATAGAAAATGAGCATAGTATATTCAATCCAAGACTCTCAGTAGCTTCTATTATTGCTCTATCATTTCCAAGGTTACCGAAATCTATAGGAGTAAGACCTAAGATATTAACGCTTCCCTTTATTGTAGTGTCTTTCCTAGCATATCGCTTCAAAAGCGCAATAGTAGCCTTTCTGTATCCATCATCATAGAACTCAAGTCCCTTGGTATCAAAGCCGAAGGAAGGAATTCCTGTCTTAGCCTCTACCTCCTTGGCAAGACCTAGGTAGTCTGTTCCAAGAAGCATTGGAACAGGAGAGCCAACAATAGCGATGAATTTAGGCTTCAATGACTCTGCAGCCCTAACTATTCTATCTACTACCTTATCATCCTCTCCTAGTATTGCTTCAAGATGCCTATAAGCTGAACAGAATACAAGAGCGCGGGAATTTGCAGCATCCTCCCATCTAGGCTCGTCATAGCCAAGCACGTTTCCAGTACAGCCAGAAGCATCATGCAAAATAATCATGCCACCAAGCTCATATAGCGCAGATGAAGCTCCAGAATAGTCTGGAGTATATGGCGGAAGATATACATTGAGATTACTCATATTACCAGCTTAGCCTCCCTTATGACCTCAAGGACATCGACAGTTTTATCCTTCTCTTCAATCATTCTTCTCATCAATCTCTCAACACCATCAAATCCAAATAGATCATCATCTTCCTGAACATCAACAAGATGCTCTGAGCCAGTCATGAAGGCAGCGTCAAAGCCTATTGAGAAGGTATCCTTTAAATATCTCTCCTTATACTTCGGAGCATCATGATCAAGTGGATTCACAACCTCTAAATCGGGATAGTTCTCCTTCAAATACTCAAAGCTCTTTTTCTCAAATGCAGATACGCCATCAGATGCAATCATCTTCACATCAAAGCCATAGTTCAATAGTACCCTTGCAAGCGTAAATGGACGATATACAGCCTGGAAATCTATTGTTATGCCAATGCCTTTAAAGGCCGCAGAGCACTCCTTTAGTGCATTTATGGCTCTTTCCTTATATGGCGAGATATCAAAAGAAAGTTTAATTCCTGTAATAGCTTCAAGTCTTTTCCCAAGCTCCTTATAGAACTCTTCAATCTCATCAGCATCATAGGTTGGAATCTGTACTATATAAGGAATGTCTAATGTTTTTTCCTGCTTTCTTGCAGATTGCATTACTCGCGGAGAGAGAACTAAGTTCAACGACGACTCAGATAGTGAGAGAAACTCATCAAAGCTTTTTAAAGCTGGTAGCATCTTCGCCCTCACGCCGTACGCCTCAAGAAAGCTCCATATTTCACCATCCTTATTTGGAACTACATTGTTCCCTAGAAATGTGATCTGATGAGGATTCTTGTCTCTTCTTTCAAGCATTGAATATATATTTGTAAACAATGACACACCAGGAGGACTTTTGGTATCAAGCTGGATTGGGTTCATATGACAGCAGCAGAATTTAACATCTGGATACATTCTCTCCAGCTTTTCCTTCAGCACATCATAGTCTGTTCCCAGAAAGTCATCTATGCAGCCACCGAATAGCAACAGAGCTCTTGGTCTTTTTCCAAGCATCTTAAAAAGCTTATCAACAGCTGGAGGTATCTCATTCTCATAGTGTCCAGATACTATCTCCTCCTCACTCAGGAATAAGTAAGAGACCTTATCCTTTATTCCATTTGTAAGCGCGCCAAGTGAGCTATGCCTGCCACAGGCTGCAGGAGTATAAAAGAGCATATAGGATTCAGGAAGAAGCCCGGCCATTCTGACAAGTCCCCAGCCACCATGAGCCGGAGATTCATAGTGAAGAGTCTTTGGGAATATCGCACATGAGCACTTCATCAAAAATCCTCCCCTTCATCCTCTACATCCTCGCTTCGCTCAAGGATGCTCTTTGCAAGATTCCTATAGCAATCGGCCTGAGCTGACTCAGGAAATGCCTCTATTACAGTCATTCCCTTTAATTCGCTCTTCTGGACTATAGGATCTCTTCTCACAATAGATACTATCTCACCGCCTATTTCCTTGAGTGCGGTATTCACGATATCTACCTCATTCTCAACATTTCTTGAATTGAGAATTACGCCAGAGTATCGCGCATATCCTCTATCTGAGAAATTATGAACAGCACGTGCTATGTTTGACGCAGCATATAGTGCCATCATCTCGCCAGATGTGACAATGAATACATCGTGCGCGTAACCATTTCTAATAGGCATAGCAAAGCCACCGCATACAACATCTCCAAGCACATCATATATGATTACATCAGGCTTATAGATTCTCTTTGCCTCAAGCTCATCAAGCTTCTCGAAGGCAGTTATAATGCCTCTTCCAGCGCATCCGATTCCAGGAGTCGGGCCACCTGCCTCAACGCAAAGCACGCCTCCAAAGCCATTAAAGACTATATCCTCAAGCTTAATAGCATTGCTGCCTCTAAGCGCATCAAGAACGGTAGGGATACGCTTTCCTCCCATTAAATTCTTCACAGAATCGCTTTTGGGATCACATCCTATTTGCATTACCTTAAGCCCCATCTCGCTGAGGGCTGCAGATAGATTGCTTGCTGTTGTGCTCTTACCTATTCCACCCTTTCCATATATGGCTATCTTTCTCATCTTTCTCTCCGTTAGCAACAACTAACTTATAGACTATAGCTATAAGAACAGATCTGTACAATAGAGTTTCAATAAAAAAGTTAGTTTTGTCTAACTAGTTGACATATCATTAATATTTTCTCTATAGTGCTTAGTTAGCGAGGGCTAACCAATACAATGTCAAAAGCTTTTAAGAAGTCTCATATAGTGCTTTTAATACTATTACCACTCATTTCTATGGTTATTTCACTCTGTCTCGGAAGGATGGTTATACCGCTTAGCTCAATAATCAATTCTGTATTTGCTAAGCTAGGACTTGCAGAAATCGAGAATGTCTCATACGAGAAGGTACTATGGGGGATAAGACTTCCAAGAATATTGATGGCTATGGCAGTCGGAGTTGCTCTCTCTCTTGCAGGACTTACATTCCAGAGTCTGTTCTCTAACCCTCTTGCAACTCCTGACACTCTAGGAGTTGCCTCTGCAGCCTCCTTCGGTGCTACGCTTGGAATTCTTCTTGGCTTCAATCTGAGAGGAATACAGGCGCTAGCACTTCTTATGGGGCTACTTGCGGTGCTATTGACTTATCTATCAGGAAAGGGAAGAGATGGAGGAAGTGCAACCTTTGTACTATCTGGAATAATGATAGGATCGCTATTCAATGCACTTGTGTCTCTTATAAAGTACGTAGCAGACACTGAGACACAGCTTCCATCAATAACCTATTGGCTTATGGGATCCATGAGCGGCAAGGGCTATACAACTCTGCTGCTTGGCTTTCCCCTTATAGCTATATCTGCATTTATCCTCATACTTCTAAGATGGAGACTTAACATTCTTCCTCTATCAGAGGATGAGGCTAAGGCATCAGGAACAGATATAAAAAAGCTCAGAGTAATAGCTGTAATAACAGCTACAGCCATGACAGCTGCATCAGTATCAATGTGCGGTCAGGTTGGATGGGTCGGGCTTATTGTTCCACATATTTGCAGAATGAAGTTCGGAAGTGACCATAGAAAGCTTGTTCCGGCATCCATCTCGCTTGGAGCTGTATTCGTAGTACTTGTCGATACAGCATGCAGAACTATTGCATCCTCTGAGATTCCAATCTCTATTCTTACAGCAATCATTGGCGCACCTTTCTTTGTATACCTCATGAGAAGGAGGGATAGATAATATGGCAGAGCTTAAAGTAGAGGATGGACATTTCCAATACTCTCCAGATAAGAAGATACTCGATGGAATCAACTACAGCGTGAAAAGCGGAGAGCTTGTAGCAATACTCGGTCCTAATGGAGTTGGTAAGACAACGCTTTTAAAGTGCACTATGGGTCTCAATAGGTGGAGCTATGGAAGAAGCATGCTAAATGGCAATGAGATATCCCAAATGAGACCAGAGGAGCTATTTGGAAAGGTTGCCTACGTACCTCAGGCTAAGGCAGATATCCCAAACTATCTGACTGAAGAAATGGTACTTCTCGGACGAGGATCGAAGCTTGGATTCTTCTCTCAGCCTAAAAAGGAAGACTATGAGGTTGTAGATAATGCAATGGAGAGACTTGGCATAACCTTTCTGAAGGGAAAGAAATGCAGGGAGATATCGGGCGGAGAGCTTCAGATGGTGTTAATTGCCAGAGCATTGGCATCAGAGCCTGAGGCTATAGTTCTAGATGAGCCTGAGTCAAACCTTGATTTCAGAAATCAGATTATGGTCATGGAGACACTGAAGAAACTCAAGGAAGATAATGTTGCATGTCTTTTCAATACACACTACCCTGCACACGCACTTCAATATGCTTCAAAGGCGCTTCTTTTAGAGAGAAGCGGCAAAGCATCCTTCGGTCCTGTTGAAGAGATAATAAACGAAGGGAATATAGAGAGAGCCTTCAGAGTCAAGGCGGTTATAGGAGAGCTGGAGAGCGAGGGCAAGCTCATTAGGGATATTATCCCAATATCACTATCAGAGGCTAAAGAAAAGGACGAAGAAAAAAGAGTCGTCGCAGCTGTAACTATAGCGCTGAGGGATCCTGATGCTATAAAGACTGAGTTCGAGCATATTCTTGAGAAATACAAGGAAGGATTCATAGGACGTATGGGAATTCCATACAGAAAGAGATCTGTGAATATCGTAATCATCACGATAGATGCAGAGGAGAGAACAATAAGAGGCTTCTTATCTGAGCTTAATGCACTATATAGCGTTAGCGCAAAAGCAACTATTACGGAATCTAATTAACAGGAGTCATAAATGAAGAGAATATTTCTTTTTCTGACAGTCTTAGCACTAGCTGCTATGTCACTATCTGCACAGGGTGCCAAGGAAGCACAGAGCGCAATCAAGGAAGAGCCAAAGACACATATCGTTGTCGATCATCAGGGTGTTGAGGTTGAAGTCCCATATGATATCAAGAGAATCGGTGTATATAACATCTATCCTCTTCCATCTGTACTTACCGTATTCTTCAATTCAGCAGATAAGATCGTATCAATGTCAAAGCCTAGCTTGACAGCTGCTGAAAATGGTCTTCTCGGAGAGCTCTATCCAGAGATTCTCTCAGTTGAGACAGCATCTGTTTCAAACGGCGAGATCAATATCGAAGAGCTTATGAAGCAGAATCCGGATATTGTATTCATAAATGGTGGTGATGCAACAGCCAGAAAAGCACTTAGCGATGCAGGAATCCCAGCAGTAGGCATCTCTGTTAACAAGTGGCACTATGATTGCATTGAGACTCTTGATAATTGGATCTCACTTCTTGCAGAGCTATTCCCAGAAGATGCAGACAAGGTACAGACAGTACATGACTACAGCTACAAGGTCTATGACATGATCCAGGATAGAGTTAAGGATATTCCTGATGAAGAGAGAGTAAGAGTATTCGTACTATTCCAGTACAGCACATCAACAATGCTTACATCTGGAAAGAACTTCTTCGGACAATGGTGGTGTGATGCAATAGGTGCTAAGAACGTTGCAGAGGAGCTGGAGAAGGACAACTCTGTTGCTGTAACTATGGAACAGGTATATAAGTGGAATCCAGATGCGATCGTAATTACGAATTTCACATCAGCTCAACCAGAGACACTATATGCAAATGGTGTTGGAAGCGATGACTGGTCTGGCATTAAGGCTGTAAAGGACGGAAGAGTCTATAAGACACCACTTGGAATGTATAGATCCTACACTCCAGGCGTAGATGCACCAGTATCACTTCTATGGTGGGCTAAGGCTATATATCCAGAAAAGTTTGCAGATGTAGATCTAAACGCTGTAGCAAGAGACTACTATAAGACAGTCTTCAACGTAGATCTAACAGCTGAACAGATCAACTCAATCTTCACTCCAACGGCAGCTGCTGCAGGTGGATTCTAAGATACATAAAGCCTTCTGTTAAAAAGCAGAGGGCTTTTATATTCTTTCGTCCAATTTAAGGTCATTTTTGCACTATGCATATGATATGGTCCCGAAAAAGGTAACACTTTTTGAACTCACTGGAGCAGTATAGGTAACACATTTAATATCACTGCTCCCAAATGGGTAACAACTATTTTATAAACCTTCCTACAAAGATTGTCAAATAAATCATATGATTACCAGATAAGTTCCTTTTGAATTAGCTTTTCTGAATGCTACAGGTGTCATATGTCCAAGGGAATCCTTCTTTCTGGAATTATTGTAGATAGGAATAAACCATTGTGCTCGTTCAGCAAGCTTTCTTACCGGAATTCTGTTGTTTTTTACTTTTGACTTTCCGTAAAGAGCATACAGTGCTTCTGTTTTGAAAACACCATTGAATGATTCGATTCTGGCATTATCATAGCAAGTAAGCTTTTTCCCCATGCTTTGTCTTATCCCCAGCGATTGCAACAATTCCCTGTAATCGTAAGAAATGTACGTAGAGCCACCATCACTGTGCAGAATACAACCTTCTGTCTTTCCAATAGTTTCTTTCATCATCATAACTGTTTCCATACATAATGCAGCAGTACAATGTTCGCCTATTTTCCAACCTACAATCTCTCCGTTAAAAAGATCTTCTATCACACTCAGATACCAGGTTTCATCACAGCCTGTCAGGTATGTAATGTCACAAACAAAGCGTTGAAAGGGTTTAAGAGCAAAGAAATCCCTGCCGATTAAATCCTTTGGTGCATTATCTTTCATTTCTCTGCGACGTACATAATATTCTTCTGTAAAATGCTTTCTACGTACTGCAGAAAGTGTTTCAGATGTTTCCATGAGACGCAAGACCTTCTTTCTGCCGGCCTTTATCCCGTAATCATCCTGAAGTCTGTCCTGCATCTTACGGTAACCTATGGAATTGCCATATTCTTGCTGCACCTGCTTGATGCACACCATTATTGATTCATCTGAGACTTCTTTATCAGAAGGTCCTTTAAGATGTGCATAGAGGCACTTCGGAGAAACTTCTGCTATTGTGCATAGCCGTCTTATGTTCTTGTATCCAGCTTGGATAAGTCTTCTGAGTGCGATGAATCGTTTTTTTTTGAGATTTTCTCAGGTTCTTCTGAAATTACCTTGTACAATTCTGTAAGGTAAGCAACCTTATCTTCCAGATAGGCAATCTTCTTTCTAAGATCCTTATTCTCTCTCTTAAGTTCTTCCGGATTGTTTACAGATGCCATTTCTACTCCGTTAGGAAGCGGATCTGTTGGAACCCTTCTTTGGGCTGGCTTTACCTTTAATCTGCTTCTTAACTCTCTAGCATAGTCCTTATCTGGATTGATGTCTTCATCTGCTAACCAATATCTTAGAAGCCCATCTGAGATTTTTGCTTCTTTTGTTGTCTGATGCCAATTCTTATTGTTTTGGTAAAATTTCTTTGCAATGGCTCTTTTCTGTTCCAACGTCCATTTTCTGTATTTCACTTTTGCTCCTTCTGTTACCTTTACGATTCCAGTGGAGTAAAAAGTGTTACCTAAAACGGGGGCGGATCATTATGTTGGCTGCTTGGTGACCTTTTAGGTTGTCCACTTGGTGACATAATTGATCAGCTCTAACAGTTACGGGTTTTCCCATAGCACACAGTAGTCGGACCGAAGACTATCCAGAAATCATCAACTCCATCTA
>CAVHSB010000058.1:0-12248 GCA_963638635.1 Flexilinea sp. | reverse complement strand
GAGGCTGCTTCTATACCATTCATCCAGGAAGTATATGCAACTAGAATAGCTGCTAAGCACTATATTCCAGAGACTGATTCTATCATAGAGCTTGGAGGAGAGGATGCTAAGATACTATTCCTAACTGGTGGGCTTGAGGTTAGAATGAATGGGTCATGTGCAGGTGGTACAGGTGCATTCATAGATCAGATGGCAACTCTTCTTGGAGTTTCAAAGGATGAGATAAATGAGCTATCTGAGAAGTCTACCCAGCTTTATACTATTGCATCGCGCTGTGGCGTATTTGCCAAAAGTGATATACAGCCGCTTATAAACCAGGGAGCAAAAACAGAGGATATCGCAGCATCAATATTAGTTGCTGTAGTAAACCAGACTATTGCAGGACTTGCTCAAGGCAGAAAGATAGAAGGTAACGTTGTCTACCTTGGCGGGCCCCTTACATTCATTCCTAGATTAAGATATTACTTCGATGAAGCATTGAAGACAAAAGGTCTTTGTCCAGAGAATTCTCTATATTATGTTGCACTAGGCTCTGCTCTATCTAAGACAAGCAAGAGAATGAGGATCAGCGATATCGAGAAAGCGCTATCGACGTATGAAGGCAAATCCAGCTTTATAAAGCTTCAGCCTCTGTTTAAGGATGAAAACGAATATAGAGAATTTACAGAAAGGCATAAGAGAGCAACTGTAAAAGAGAGAGATATTGCAACCTATAAGGGTGGATGCTACTTAGGAATTGATGCTGGCTCAACTACTATAAAATGCTCATTATTATCTGAGGAAGGAGAACTACTATCCTCTTACTACTCTCCTAATAATGGTAATCCAGTAGATCTAATGGTTAATTACCTGAAGAATCTATATGAGAAATATCCTAATCTTGAATTCAAGGGTGCAGCTTCAACAGGCTATGGAGAGGATCTTCTGAAGACAGCTCTAAAGCTTGATTACTCTCTTGTTGAGACTCAGGCTCATTTTATAGGAGCTAGATTCTTCCTTCCAGCAGTAGACTTCATTATAGATATTGGCGGCCAGGATATTAAATGCTTTAAGATAGCTGATGGCGCTATTGATGATATATTCCTCAATGAAGCCTGCTCCTCTGGCTGTGGATCCTTCCTTCAGACATTTGCAAATGCACTAGGAAAGACAAGTGAAGAGTTTGCAATGCTATCGATTACAGCTAAGAATCCAGTAGATCTTGGCTCAAGATGCACTGTATTCATGAACAGCTCTGTAAAGCAAGCCCAGAAAGATGGTGCATCCATTAATGATATCTCAGCAGGTCTCGCAATATCTGTTGTAAAGAATGCCCTATACAAGGTAATCAGGTCCTCAAATCCCAAGGAGCTTGGCCACCACATTGTAGTTCAAGGTGGTACATTCCTAAATGATGGTGTTCTTAGAGCCTTTGAAGAAGAGCTTGGCGTTGATGTTATAAGACCAACTATAGCTGGACTTATGGGTTCCTATGGTGCTGCGCTATATGCAAGGCATATGAGCAATAAAGAAAACAAGGAGAAAAGCTCTATAATAACGCTTAATGAGCTATTAGAGCTTTATCATACAGTAAGAAATATCAGATGCCAGGGTTGCACAAACCATTGTCTATTGACCATAAACAGCTTTGCAGGTAAGAGAACACTCATAAGCGGCAACAAATGCGAGAAGCCTATAACTGGCAAGGCCCCTAAAGAGCAGGATGAGCTTAATATATATGCATATAAGCAATCTCTGTTGAGGGCATTTATGGATAAGAGAGAAAAGGGAACAAGAGGTACGCTTGGTCTTCCTCTAGCTCTTGGAATGTATGAGCTTCTTCCATTCTATCATACCCTATTTACGACTCTTGGCTTCGAAGTTGTCACATCCCCTTTCTCTGATAGAAAGCTATATATATCTGGTCAAGGATCCATTCCATCAGATACTGTATGCTTCCCTGCAAAATTGATGCATGGACACATCGAGTACCTGAAGAAGGAGGGCGTTGATAAGATCTTCATCCCTTGCTCAAGCTATAACATAGATGAGAAGAAGGGAACAAACCACTTTAATTGTCCTGTCGTTGCCTACTACGGAGAAGTAATCAAGGCAAACCAGAAGATAGATCCAGTAAAGCTAAAGCTAGGATTCCTTTCTCTTGAGAAGCCTCATTACTTTGCAAAGCGAATATCTGAATTATTCGGCATCAATTATAAGGAGTGCTGCAAAGCAACTAAAGCTGCCTTTAAAGCTCTTAGAGAATATAGAGAGAAAATCACAGCTAAAGGCCAGGAGATAATAAAGAACTCCAGAGCTGTAAAGAGACCTATAATAGTTCTAGCAGGAAGGCCTTACCATCTAGATCCTGAGATAAACCACTCTATTGATAGATTGATAGTATCATTAGGTGCTTCTGTAGTAAGTGAAGATTCGCTTGCTCCTCTTACAGATAAGAAGAGCGTCAATGTTCTAAACCAATGGACATACCATGCAAGAATGTATGATGCAGCAAGATATGCATCTGAAAATGAAGATATAAATCTTGTTCAATTCGTATCCTTTGGATGTGGTTTGGATGCTGTTACAACAGATGAAGTAAAAGATATTCTCAGAGGTAATGATAAGATATATACCCAGCTAAAAATAGACGAAATCACAAACGTCGGAGCTGTTAAGATAAGACTAAGAAGCCTATTTGCAGCACTTGAGGAGAAGAAATGAGTACAGTTTTCACAAAGGAAATGAAAAGAGATTACACAATCCTTATTCCAAATATGTCGCCTATTCATTTTGCTCTTTTCGAGAAGGTTCTCATAAACAATGGCTTCAAGGCTATGGTTCTCAACAACCATGATAGCGATATAATCCAGCTAGGTCTTAAATATGTACATAATGATATGTGCTACCCTGCCCTATTAGTTATCGGACAAATGATAGATGCAATAGAGAAGGGGCTTGTTGATCCACATAAATGTGCACTTGTAATAAGTCAGACGGGTGGTGGCTGCAGAGCCTCAAACTACTACTTTTTGCTACTTAAAGCTCTTGAAAGAGCAGGCCTTGACTATATTCCTGTTATCTCTATGAATCTGTCTAGAATGAATAAGAACCCAGGCTTCAAGATCACTCTTACAATGATTGTCCAGGCTTTCTCTGCCCTGTTATATGGGGATCTTATCATGTATATGAGAAACCAGACAAAGCCATATGAGATAAATAAAGGTGATACAGATAAGCTTGTAGAGAAATGGACAGAGGACCTTGCTGAGAAGTTCAGAGTCAATAAGGATTACTTTTGGTCTAATCTAAAAAAGAACATGAATAAGATATCTGATGACTTTGCGGCTATCCCTGTAAAGAGAGTCAAGAAAGTCAAAGTAGGAATTGTCGGAGAAATCTATATGAAGTTCTCTAGACTTGGTAACTCTGACCTACAGGCTTTCCTCGAAGACGAGGATTGTGAGGTGATGCTGCCTCCTCTTCTTGGCTTCATACTCTATAGCTTTTCAAATAATCAGAAGGACTTTGAATACTATGGCAGAAAGCCATTCTTAAACAGAATGACAACTAAGGTATTCCTTCCTCTTATGAAAAAGTGTGAGAACTACATGGATGATGCTATAAGACGCCATAGCGAGTATGTCGTTCCATCAGATTTAAACGAGCTCAAGAGCTATGCAGAAGGGATTATAGACACTGGATGCAAGATGGGAGAAGGATGGCTATTAACAGCTGAGATGGTAGAACTTATAAATAAGGGCTACTCAAATATTGTATGCACACAGCCATTTGGATGCCTTCCAAACCATATTGTAGGCAAAGGCATGATTAGACCACTTAAAGAAAAGTACAAGGATGCAAACATAGTCCCAATAGACTATGACCCTTCTGCAACTAAAGTAAACCAAGAAAACAGAATTAAGCTTATGCTAGCAGTTGCAAGAGAGAATCTAGAGGCCGAATAGTCCCGAAATAATAAAATTCCAATTTAGCTAATCTTGTTGCTGCTAGCTCTGCCATTGTCTTCCCGCTTGTTAAAGCCTCTACAATCACCTTGTGCTTAAATGACTCTGTGTACCTTTTTTTCTCTGTCTGCCCATCTTCTCACTCCAACTGCATGATGGTAACAGATATTCGTTATTCTTTCTCTTCTTATCTAACTTATAGTCTTAGTATAGAGACTAGGCTGCAATAGAGGTTAAGCTCTCTAGTACAGACTCTATAGATGATGACGCAAAGCATCTACTGAAGCTCAGGAATGATATAGATACATCCAAAGCAAAAGCACCTAGTTTTCTGATGGTTATCACAACAAGCCAATACGCATACAGGAGAGATGATGGCGTATATGTTGTTACCCTTAGAGCATTAATAGATTGAAAAAGCCTCCAGATCCCTGAAGGCTTTTGAATCAGATTGCTACATGCATCTTCTCTTTTATCTCAGCTATTGATTTATTGCCAATCTCATTAGCTTTAGCTGTTCCAGCCTTAATGAGATCTCTGACAACTTCCTTATGCTCTTCATAGTAGTGTCTTCTCTCTCTGATAGGGTCAAGCATAGCATTCATCTTCTCATTAAGAAGCTTCTTGCAAGCTACGCATCCGATCTGAGCATTCTTACACATAGAGCATACATTCTCAACCTCTGCTTCATTGAAGGCTTTGTGGTATTGATATACAGCACATACATCAGGGTTCCCAGGAATCTTCACTGATATTCTATTTGTATCTGTTACAGCCATTCTTACCTTATTCCAGACTTCCTCTGGAGTATCTGAAAGATAGATAGCGTTTCCTAGGCTCTTTCCCATTTTGGCATTACCATCTAGGCCACATAGTCTTGGAACCTGTGAGAGCTTATAGTCTGGAACTGTTATATTTGTTCCATACATAGCATTAAACTTTCTTACAAGCTTTCTAGTAAACTCAAGATGAGGAACCTGATCCTCTCCTACTGGAACTAAATCAGCATTACAGAATGTAATATCTGCACTCTGTGATACAGGATATCCCAAGAAGCCATATGTAAGCTTTGAGAAATCATATTCAAAGTCACCGTTATTCTCGCCAAAGCCATAATTTCTGCTTTCGGATTTGATTGTAGGATTTATAAGCAGATGGTTTACAGTTGTAAGCATTGAATAGAAGACTGTGAGTTCAGCAATTGAAGGAATCGCAGATTGCTGAATGAATGTTACCTTCTCAGGATCAAGACCAACAGCTATATTATCCATACATACATTATAAATAGACTCATTTATAAGCTCTGGATTTTCAAAATGAGTTGTCAGAGCCTGTACATCAGCAATGAGAATAAACTCTTCATAATCGTTCTGAAGCTCAACTCTGCTTTTAAGAGAGCCTACATAGTGTCCCAAATGAAGACGTCCTGTAGGTCTGTCTCCAGTCAATATTCTTTTCATTCCAACCTCTTATTTGCCACTGCATCCAGAACAGGATGAAGAATCCTTACAATAGAAACCACTTCCCTTATAGATTACAGCACCACAATCAACTATTTCTCTTTTAGCTGTCTTACCGCATTTTGGGCAGACTTCATCATCATCGCTTTCCTTAAAGCTCTTGAAAAGCTCAAATTCATTACCGCACTCTGTGCATTTATATTCATATAGTGGCATTATACTAAACCTTCCAGGGCCTTATTTAAGGTGTCATTCGCCCTGTTTGCCATATCACCTTTGAGAGGATAACCAGCAATGGTCACTACATCCTCATTATAATTGAAATAAGCAGAAAGGACCTTCAAGTCAACTTTTTCGCCACTTCTTTTAGCATCCTGCAAAAGCTGGTTTCTAAGAAGCGTAGATAATGCTCTTGCGCTGCTCTTGCTCTTCATATTAAGAGTACCGGAGAGTATCAAGGAGCCATCGATTTCTGAAAAGCCCAGATATGAGGTATCAATCTCAGTAATAACACTCTGCGGAAGCTCGAAGCCAAGATCAATCAAGGTCTCAGGACTATTCAAAAATAGTGCAAATAGAGAATCAGCCATGAATGCTGCTATATCATCATCAATAAGCTTTACTCTATTCTCGATAGTTCTGTCATAGAATTCCTTATAGCTACCATCAGAAAACAGAAGGATACCATTCTTAGCTACAGCAAGTGAAATATTATCATTTGTATAGTATTTAACATTTCCATCCTTCTCTTTATGAAAATCCTTAGAAAGGCCTAAAGCAGTGTTAACTGGGAATTTTCCAAGATTTCCCTCAAGTGCTCCGGCCTTCTCATAATACTCAAAAGGAAGTGGGTAGATATCAGTTCTCTTAGGTATTAAAGAAAGAGAGAGCCTGTCACTTCTATCAAGTGCATAATCCAAAGGACCACTATCTGGAAGAAGAGTTGCATATGAGCTTTCTCTGACCTTATCAAGATCTGCAGTTACAACCATCTCACCGCTCTTACCTAGACTCTGAAAGTAGTATTCATCCTTAAACGGGGTATGATGAACACACCCCGCTAATATCAGAGCTGAAGCTAGAGCTATGAGAGCTAGTCTTCTCATGCCTTTACTACCTTCACCTTAACGATTGAATCTGCAATATCTGTCTCAGAGCCATCATTTGGTGCAATCTCAAGCTTATCCGCAAGAGTCTCTGCTGAGATATACTCCTTCCAAGCATTTACAGCTTTAACAAAGAGCTCATTACCATCAACAGTCAGAAGGATATGGTCAGCAACTAAGAAGTCCTTCTCCTTTCTCTCTGTCTGAACGAATCTTACAAGATCTCTTGCAATGCCCTCTAAGAGCAATGCCTCTGTTATCTCTGTGTCATATCCAACAGTAAGCTCACCCTCGTTGAGAGCTTTAACATGCTCCTTCTCCTGACGCTGGATAACAAGATCCGATGCAGTAATATCGATAGCTCCATCTGCATAAGAAACATTGATTGATTTTCCATCTAGCAAAGACTCAATATCATCGCTTGTTAGAGTAGCAAGCTTAGCAGCAACTTCCTTCATGTTCTTTCCAAGCTTAGAGCCAAGAACCTTGAAGTTAGCCTTAGCGCTGTAAGAAACAAGTGCACTCTCATCAGCTTCAACAGAAACAGACTTAACATTAAGCTCTTCACTTATGATAGAAACATTCTCTTTGAGAATTCTTCTGTCTTCCTCATTTCTATCTACGATGAAGTAGCTAGAAAGTGGCTGTCTGATCTTGAGATTAGATGTAGCTCTTAAAGCTCTGCCCATAGCTATAGCCTTAACAATGAGGCTCATCTCTCTTTCAAGCTTTTCATCTCTCTCATTTGCGTTATAAACAGGATAGTCCTCAAGATGTACAGACTCCTTCATCTTTCCATTTGAGAGATTCTGATAAATTGCATCTGTGATGAATGGAACCATAGGTGATGCAACCTTAGTGAAGGTAAGAAGAACACGGTAGAGAGTATCATATGCTTCCTTCTTATCTCCGTCATTCTCACTCTTCCAGAATCTTCTTCTAGATCTTCTGATGTACCAATTGTTAAGGTCATCCATGAATGAAACCAGAGATGTGCAAACACCCTGAACATCATAGGAATCAAAGGCTTCAGTTACATCCTTGATAAGCTTATTGAGGTCAGAGATAATCCATCTATCAAGTGAGTTAGAAAGCTTATCAAATGGAGTTGAGCTTGGCTCATAGCCATCAATATTCGCATAAGTAACAAAGAATGAATAAGCATTCCAAAGTGGAAGCATAAGATCCTTGATTGCATCTTTTACGATATCATCACTGAACTTAAGATCATCAGCTCTTACAATTGAGCTATTCATCAAGGCAAAGCGAAGAGCGTCAGCACCATACTTTTCAACAACAAGCATTGGGTCAGTATAGTTTCTAAGTGACTTACTCATCTTTCTGCCATCTTCTGCAAGAACAATGCCAGATACTATGCAATTCTTGAATGCAGGCTTACCAAATAGACCAGCTGCAAGAACAGTAAGTGAGTAGAACCAGCCTCTAGTCTGATCAAGCCCTTCATTGATGAAATCTGCTGGGAACAGCTGCTTAAAGTACTCTTCATTCTCAAATGGATAGTGCTGCTGAGCATATGGCATAGATCCTGACTCGAACCAGCAATCAAAGATATCTGGGATACGGCGCATTGTACCCTTTCCATCAGGACTTGGCCATGTGAGCTCATCTACATATTGCTTATGTAGATCATCTACCTTCTGTCCACACTTCTCTTCAAGTTCCTTAACGCTACCGATTACTTCAATGTAATCAGAGCCATCACACTTCCATACAGGAATTGGGTTGCCCCAGAATCTGTTACGTGAAATAGCCCACTCTCTAGCGCCCTCTAGCCACTTACCAAAACGACCATACTTAATATGTGATGGAATCCAATTAATCTCATCATTGCACTCAAGCATTGTCTTCTTGATCTTTGGAACATCTACGAACCAGCAGCTCATAGCTTTATATATCAAAGGCATACCTGTTCTATAGCAGAATGGATATGAGTGGAGATAGTTCTCTCTCTTAACAAGTAATCCATGCTCCTTGAGCCATGCAATGATTGACTTATCTGCATCCTTTACAAATATGCCCTGCCACTCAGGAACATCGGAAGTGAACTTACATTCCTCATCTACTGGGCATATTACAGGAACATTCGGAAGCTTAGTCTTCATTGTGTTGTAGTCATCAACACCAAAGCCAGATGCTGTATGTACGATACCGCATCCATCCTCTACTGTTACGTAATCAGCTGTAACAACGGAGAATGCTCCTAGCTTCTTCAGGTCCTTGAAGTATGGGAATAGTGGAGTATAGCCACGACCAACAAGATCTGTGCCCTTATAGCGCTCTACTACCTCATAGTCATCTGCATTCTTGTAGTACTTGCCAACAAGATGCTCAGCAAGGTAGTAATACTCGCTGCTCTCCTTATCCTTTACCTTTACATAGTCAATATCTGGACCAACTGCAAGAGCGAGGTTTGAAGGAAGAGTCCAAGGTGTTGTTGTCCAAGCGAGGAAGTAGCAGTCTTTAGTTCCATCTTCAAGGAATCTTACAGTTACAGCCTGGTCAACTACATCCTTATAGCCACCTAAGCTTACCTCCATGTTTGAAAGAGGAGAAGCAAGCTTTGGAGAATATGGAAGAACGTTATAGCCTTCATAGATAAGCCCCTTGTCATAGAGAGTCTTGAATACCCACCAAACACTCTCCATGTAGTTCTTATCCATAGTTCTATAGCCATTATCGAAATCGACCCAGCGGCCCATTCTTGTAATAGCCTTCTTCCACTCTGCTGTATATCTCAAAACGATTGATTTACACTCTGTGTTGAATTTAGCAACACCATAGTCAATGATATTAGCATGTCCAGAAACACCGATAGTCTTCTCCATCTCGGACTCAACTGGAAGTCCATGGCAATCCCAGCCAAAGCGTCTGATGACTCTCTTGCCCTTCATTGACTGATAACGAGGGATCGCATCCTTGATTGTACCTGGCACGAAGTGACCGAAATGAGGTAGTCCTGTTGCAAACGGAGGACCATCATAGAAAACATATTCATTATCGGCAGGTCTTTGCTCGATAGATTTTTCATAAATATTGTTGTCCTGCCATGTCTTCAGGACTTCTTCTTCCATCTTAGGGAATTCTACTTTGCTGTTTACTGGTTTAAACATCATTTTCTCCTAGCCTTATCAATGATAAAGAAATGTAGCTTAATCTTCAAGACATAGATAGATGTTGGACTCTCATTACATCTTTACACTTTCTGTAAAATTGTCATAATAAAAGCATGAACATTGTCAAGAGAATATATTGCAGAGCATTTCAGAAAGCCCTATATCTATCATACCCAATATTGCCATATAGAGAGCCTAAGCTTATAGAGAATAAAACAGAGGGTATACCAGAAGTACTACTGAAAGAGAAGCTCAAAAGACCATTCCTTATAACTGACAGAGGGATAATAGAGCATAGTCTTGAAAAACCACTCTTAGAGGTACTTGAGAGGAACAATATAGAATATACTTTGTTCTCTGATGTAATATCGAACCCAACTACTGATAGCATCGAAGAAGCCCTAAAGTTATATAAGCGCACTAAAGCCGACTCGCTTATAGCTCTAGGTGGAGGCTCTGCTATAGACACAGCCAAAGCCATTGGCGCAAGGATAGCAATGCCTAGAAAAAGCCTTAAGAGAATGAAGGGAATACTTAAAGTCTATAAAAAGATACCTACTCTTATAGCTATTCCAACAACAGCGGGAACTGGAAGCGAGGCAACACTCGCAGCTGTAGTCGTGGATAGCACTACCAGAGAAAAATATGCTATAAACTCCTTCCCTCTTATCCCACGCTATGCCGTACTGGATCCTATATATACCTATACACTACCAAAGAAGCTTACAGCTACAACAGGGCTTGATGCGCTTACACACGCAGTTGAAGCCTACATAGGCCACTCAAGCTACAAGATGACAAGAATGGAGGCCAAAGTTGCAACAAGACTTATATTCCAGAACATTGAGAAGGCATACCTCAACGGAAGGGATGAAAAAGCAAGAGCAAATATGCTACGTGCAAGCTACCTTGCAGGCTGTGCATTCACAAGAAGCTACGTTGGCTATGTTCATGCACTTGCTCACCAAATGGGAGGAAAATACAATACAGCACATGGACTTGCTAATGCGGTGCTTCTGCCATATGTCCTAGAAGCCTATGGCAGCGCTGTATATAAGAAGCTGAAGAAGCTTGCTATAGCTATAAATATAGCAGATGAGCTTACCGATGAGAGAGATGCAGCAATACGCTTCATAAATGAAATCAGAAGACTAGAAAAAGCAATGGATATTCCAGATAAGCTACCAGACCTCAATGAGGAGGATATCAAGACACTCTCAAAGCAAGCGGAAAAGGAAGCAAATCCTTTATATCCAGTTCCTGTGATCTGGAGTGAAAAAGAGCTAGAAAACATATATTATAAAGTTCTGTTAAAATGAAAGACGAAGATATAAAGAGAATTAAAGACAAACAAAAAGCATTCTTTGAAAGCGGAAAAACGCTTAAGAGAGAGTTTAGAATAGAGAACCTCAAAAAACTATATAGCACGATAGAGAAATACGAAGACAAGCTCAAGGAAGCGCTTTATCTAGACCTTGGCAAGGATGGATTTGAAGCAGATATGTGCGAGATAAGACTCACGCTCTCTGAGATTACCTGGATGCTTAAGCATCTTAAGAAGCTTATGAGAGAAAAAAGAGTCAAGACACCACTTGCACAATTCAAATCAAGATCCTATACATTTCCATCTCCTCATGGGAATGTGCTCATAATGAGTCCATGGAACTATCCTGTACTACTCACATTGGAGCCTCTTGCAGATGCTATAGCTGCTGGTAATACAGCAATAATAAAGCCAAGCGCATACTCAGCTCACACCAGTGATATACTTAAGGAGCTCATCGAGGAAGCCTTCGAGGAGGAGTATGTTGCAATCATTACTGGCGGAAGAGATGAGAACAGGGCACTGCTTGAACAGAACTTTGACTATATATTCTTTACAGGCTCCAAGGCTGTAGGAAAAGAAGTAATGAAGGCAGCAAGTGCTAATCTCACTCCCGTAACATTAGAGCTTGGAGGCAAAAGCCCGGTAATAGTTACAGAGAGTGCAGATATTAAGCTTGCAGCTAAAAGAGTCGTATTCGGAAAGTTCTTAAATGCAGGTCAGACATGCGTAGCACCTGACTATGTGCTATGCTCACAGAAGGTCAAGTCGAAGTTCATAGCAGAGGTCAAGGAGCAGATAGCATGCCAATACTCTGAAAATCCATTAAAGAACAATGAATATGGAAAGATAATCAACGAAAAGCACTTTGATCGAATATTGAAGCTAATCGATGAAAAGAAGGTAATCTATGGAGGCCACTCAGATAGAACATCGCTTAAAATAGAGCCAACGATACTTGATAACGTAATGCCTAAGGATGCTGTAATGAGAGAAGAGATATTCGGACCAATACTTCCAATACTTGAGGTATATACAATCGAAGATGCTATAACGACCATAAAGTCCTTTGAGCACCCGCTTGCTCTCTATATATTCTCAAAGAACAAGGAAGAAATAAAGAAAGCACAGGGAGAGATTGGCTTCGGAGGTGGCTGCATCAACGACACTATAATCCATCTTGCAACATCAGAGATGGGCTTCGGAGGATTCAGAGAAAGCGGCATGGGCGCATATCACGGAAAAGCAGGCTTCGATACCTTCTCACACTATAAGAG
>CAVHSB010000057.1:0-12405 GCA_963638635.1 Flexilinea sp. | reverse complement strand
AAGCCAGTTCTTAAAAAGGTACTCCCAGCTGCATCTCCAAAAGGTGCTGCTATGGTAAGAACTACTATGGCTTTCACTATGTGCGGAGGATCAGAGGGAAGAAATGTCCTTCCTGAGCGAGCCTGGGTTAACATAAACACAAGATTCATACAGCATCAGGGCGTAGAGAAGACAAAGGAGATTCTTGAGCCATATATGAAGAAGTATGATCTTGTTGCTGATTACTCAAAGTGCAAGGAGCCACAGAAGCCAGTTGATCATAATGGAAGGGCCTTTCATCTTGTAGAAGAGACTGTAAAGGAAATCTATCCTGGTGTTATTCCTTCTCCATATGTAATGACTGGCGGAACAGATGCCTACTACTACTCCTCTGTAACAGATAACGCAATAAGATTTGCGCCTATCTATATAGATAAGCAGCAGCTAGAGAGCATACATGCAAAGAATGAGAATATGTTCTATTCATCCCTTCCAAAGGCTATCGAGTTCTATAAGACAATAATAAAGAAGGCATAATGCATAAATATGCATAAAATGCATACCCACTTGAGAAGCATTATATAAAAGATATATGATTGAGGAATATCGGAGGATGACAAAAAAATGGAAACATTGAAGAAAATCACAGCATTCGTCAGCAAATACATGGCTTTGATCGTAATCGCTGTTGCCGCACTCGCTCTTTTCAAGCCAAACGCAGTTAGCTTTATCAAGACATCCTATGTAAATACTCTCCTTGGTATCGTAATGTTTGGAATGGGACTCACATTGAAGCTCAGTGACTTCAAGGTAGTATTCAGCAGACCTAAGGATGTAATCATAGGCTTTATCGCACAGTTCACTATCATGCCTTTTCTTGCTTATATCCTGACAAAGGTATTCAGACTATCTCCTGAGCTTGCTATAGGTGTTATCCTAGTTGGCACATGTCCTGGTGGTACTTCATCAAATGTAATGACATACCTCTCAAAGGGCGATGTAGCACTATCTGTTGGCATGACAGCTGTATCTACAGTATTTGCACCTCTTCTGACTCCACTTCTAACCCTTCTTTATGCTGGACAGAAGGTAGATGTAAATGTAATGAGCATGTTCCTATCAATCATCAAGGTTGTAATTCTTCCTATCGGCCTTGGCTTTGTTATCAACTACTTCTTTGAAAAAATAACAAAGAAGATCGTTGAAATCCTGCCACTAATCTCTACAACCGCTATTGTAGCTATTGTAGCTGCTGTTGTTTCAGCTAACTCTGCAAAGCTTATGACATCAGGCCTATTGATCATAGCTGTTGTAATCATTCATAACGTTCTTGGATACCTTACAGGCTATGGCGTTGGAAAGCTTTTGAAGCTCGATACTACAAAGTGCCGTGCTATATCTATTGAGGTTGGTATGCAGAACTCAGGTCTTGCAACCTCTCTTGCAGCTACCCACTTTGCGCAATATCCACTTGCTACAATTCCAGGCGCTGTATTCAGCGTATGGCATAATATCTCAGGTGCTATTCTTGCAAACTTCTTTGCAAGCAGAACACCAAAAGAAGAATCTCAAGCAGAGAATAAATAATCAATCCAATGGATTAAAACATAAAGCCTTCAGTCATCTGGAGGCTTTTATATTCCTTGTAGCAACTACATCGACACCTGTATCAAGAATATTCCTATAGACAACATCGCCTATTTTGATTGGAGGAGCCAAAGTAATAGACTTCAAAATCGACATAGCTTCAAAAAGCTTATCCTTAGGTATTGCTTTCCTTGTTTTGACAGAGCACATACATGAAGAGTCAACCCTTATAGATGTTGTCAGTATTCTCTTTGGCGAGATTACCTCACTCTCTGCATAGCGCCTTCCATTGAGGCAGGTATAGCCACTTATAGCTGTTATAGCATCACCATCAGATTCAACTCTGATCTGACATCCCAGTGGACATCCTATGCAAGTAAGCTCTCTATACTTCATATCCCAGCTCCTACCTCTATCGAGTCGATCCTTCCATTTACAGAGGACCTTTTAAGTACTACGCTCTCCATCTCGCCAGGTGTCATGATTCTGCGCTTTAGCTCATATACATTCTTCCCATTTACTTTGACTGTGATCCTGCCGTTTTTGGCTACATCACTGACTCTGAAGCGTATCGTAATATCCTGATCCATAATTCTCTTTATGCGTTCAGGGACTGTGTATCTGACAATGCCTGAGGTCTTGATATCCACAAGATCCTTACTATGCTTTCTGTATAGAGCTGCATTTCTCCCTGCCCTGGCAGCCTCCTCTGATACATAGTCAACAAGATCATGCACATGAAGCACATTGCCACATGCGAATATGCCTTCTACATCTGTCTCTAAATCATCATCTGCTATTGGGCCGCCTGTAACAGGAGAGAGCGATACAGAAGCCTTTTCTGATAGCTCATTCTCAGGAAGAAGACCAACAGAGAGCAAAAGAGTATCGACATCAAAATGGATTTCACTTCCCTTTATAGGTCTTCTATTCTCATCAACCTCTGAAACAACTACACCTTCAAGCTGACGCTTTCCTTCAATCCTCGTTATAGTGTGCGAGAGATATAGAGGAATACCGAAATCATCAAGGCATTGGACTATGTTGCGCTTTAGCCCCGATGAGTATGGCATTAGCTCTACAACTGCAGCTACCGTTGCTCCTTCAAGCGTCATTCTTCGGGCCATTATGAGCCCTATATCGCCAGAGCCTAGGATTATAACGCGCCTGCCAAGCCTTACGCCCTCAATATTCACAAGGTGCTGTGCACAGCCTGCACTGAATATTCCAGAGGGTCTATCTCCTGGAATATTGAGCGCACCTCTAGCTCTTTCTCTGCACCCCATTGCAAGAACTATAGCATTAGACTTAACTCTTACTACACCTTCTCTCTCATTCATGTATGTAACCTCATGAGCTTTGACATCTATTACTGTGCTATTGAGGATATATGAGATTTTTAGCTCATATGCCTTTTCTATGAATCTTGCAGCATACTCCGGACCAGTCAGCTCCTCCTTGAAGGTATGAAGCCCAAAGCCATTATGAATGCATTGATTGAGTATTCCTCCAAGCTTATCTGATCTCTCAATTATGAGAATGCTCTCCGCTCCATTCTCCTTTGCGCTTATTGCGGCAGCAAGTCCAGCAGGGCCACCTCCTATTACAACAACATCAAGCATCTCTATCTCCTGTTATAAATGGAGAACCAGCTCCTTTCTTCGTTACCTCATACATTGTCTTGTTGCTATATTCTGCAAGAAGCTCCAAAGCTCTAGGACTACAGAAGCCAGATTGGCATCTCCCCATACCAGCTCTGACTCTGCGCTTTATACCATCCATGCTTTTAGCGCCAAGAGGCCTGGTTATCGCATCTACTATCTCGCCCTCCGTTACAAGCTCACAGCGGCATACCACCTTGCCATATAGAGGATTCTTCCTTATAAGCTCATTTAGCTCATCAATGGTGAGCTCACTTATTCTTATTGGCCTTCGTCTCTCAAGTACCCGATCAGCCTTCTTTTTAAAGCCTGCCTTATCCTCTATCAAGGCTGCGACATACTCACCTATTGCAAGTGCTGCGCTGAGCCCCGGGCTTTCTATTCCTGCTGCATTATAGAAGCCAGGAGCATCCTCTGCCTCTCCTATTATGTAGTCATTGCAATCCTCATGTGCTCTGAGACCAGAGAAGGATGTTATAACCTTTCTATAAGGAATACCATCAACAGCGCGATCAGCCTCTATCCTTATTGCATCAAGATCTTCTATATATGTTGCCTTATCATCTTTATCACATTGGGCTATTGAAGTCGGTCCTATCATCAGGTTTCCATGTACTGTAGGAGTTACGAGAACGCCCTTTCCCTTATCTGTAGGAAGCTGGAATATAGTTCTGCTGATCATGCCTTCAGTAGTCTTATCAAAGAGCATGTAACAGCCTCTCCTTGGCGTTATATTGAGCTTAATTGAGGATACCATATTATTGATCTCATCGGCATATAGCCCTGCTGCATTGACAATATATGACGCATTGAATGCGGTACCATCCTTGAATATAAGACGCCATCCTTTATCAATATGCTTTATGTCCTTAACTTCCTTATTGAAGTAGAATTCAGCACCGTTTTCATATGCATTTTCTGCGAGTGCTTCAGTAAGAGAAAAAGGACATACTATTGCACTCGATTTGAGATATAGTGCCTTGGTTACAGCCCTTGATAGCCTAGGCTCTAACGCTCTTGCCTCTTCTCCGGAGATTATCGACATCTCATCAACGCCGTTTCTAAGGCCTCTTTCATAGAGAGTATAAAGCTTATAGTCATCGTTTTCGCTTAAAGAGATTACAAGAGCGCCATTTCTCTTATAGTCAAAGCCAAGCCTTGTGCTCTCTTCTCTCATAAGCCTTGCACCTCTTACATTGAGCTTAGCCTTAAGAGTTCCAGGCTCCGGATCATAGCCAGCATGCACTATGCCGCTATTGGCCTTGGTAGTACCAGCTGCTATATCCTCCTCTTTCTCAAAGAGCGCTATCCTGATATCCAAAAGAGATAGGTATCTCGCAATAGCAGTGCCTATTACTCCGCCGCCTATTACTGCGACATCGAAGTCATTCATTCCATCCATATATTCATTTTAATGCCTATTTGCTGGGAATAAATGGGAAAATATAGCCAATATGATTTGATTGTTTCAAAGAAAAAGCCTCCGAAGAGGCCCATTCTATAGCGTTTCAATAAGAGCTTTTACAAATTCATCTGTCTTAAGTTCTTTTCCTTTCCGGTTTTCCTTTCTCATAAGATCATATAGATCCTTG
This sequence comes from Flexilinea sp., assembly GCA_963638635.1. Taxonomy (GTDB): domain Bacteria; phylum Spirochaetota; class Spirochaetia; order Sphaerochaetales; family Sphaerochaetaceae; genus Ornithospirochaeta. The sequence goes on along the minus strand of CAVHSB010000057.1, from coordinate 7,586 downwards.
GTTACAGTGCCATTCTTTATAACGCTAACAATTGCTTTTCTGATTAAAGCTGATGCCTCGTTCCATCCTATATACTCAAGAAGCATTGAACCTGAGAGAATAATTGAAAGAGGATTCACTATATTCTTTCCTGCAATATCTGGAGCAGTACCATGTGTTGCCTCAAATACAGCAGCACCTGTATTGTAGTTGATATTTGCACCCGGTGCTATTCCAATACCTCCGACCTCTGCTGCAAGCGCATCTGATACATAGTCGCCATTGAGATTCATAGTAGCTATAACATCGTAGTTCTCAGGCTTTAAGAGAATATTCTGAAGGAATGCATCGCAGATACAATCCTTGATTTCAAGGTCATCCATTCCATCTCTTGGGATATAGACCTTACCATCCTTCTCATAGGCCTTATATTCTCTCCTTGCAAGCTCATAGCCCCAAGCTCTGAAGCCTCCTTCAGTGAACTTCATTATGTTGCCCTTATGAACCATTGTGACATTTCGTCTCTTATTCTCAAGTGCATAATCAATTGCAGCTCTTATGAGTCTCTCTGAGCCCTCTTCTGATACTGGCTTTACTCCAATTGCGCTGCTCTCTGGGAATCTTATCTTCTTGACGCCCATATCATTGATGAGAAAATCAATGACCTTCTTTACCTCCACAGAGTCCTTCTGCCACTCAATCCCTGCATAGATATCCTCTGTATTCTCACGGAATACTACCATATCCACATTCTCAGGATGTCTAACAGGAGAAGGAACTCCCTCAAAGTATTCAACAGGGCGCAGACATACATAGAGGTCCAAGCTCTGACGCAGTGCTACGTTTATAGACCTTGCACCCTTTCCAACTGGTGTCATCAAAGGTCCCTTGATTGCGATGAGATTCTCCTTAATCATTGAGAGTGTCTCTTCTGGGAGATTTACTCCAGTCTTCTCTATAGCCTTGCCGCCAGCTAAAGCCTCAAGCCACTCAATTTTGCGCTCACCCTTATAAGCCTTAGCTACAGCAGCATCAAGCACATCGCGCATTGCAGCGCTTATCTCTTTTCCAACGCCATCACCCTCGATATATACAACAGAAGGATTTGATGGAACCTCCAGCCTTCCGTTTTTCATAGCTATCTGCATTATCTTCCGCTCTCCTTCAATAGATTGAGTCTTCCACCTGCTAGGAGCATCTCCTTCTGGAATGGGGATGCAAATAGAGTCAATGGAATTGCTATATTCTTAGTTTTATCTAAGAGTGTAAATTTACCTTCCCTTACAGCATCCTCTGCGCCATAGATCTCAAGCTCATCTCCCTCTTCAAGCATCTCATAATCATCCTCTCTTTCAAAAATGAGAGGAAGAATACCGAAGTTGCATAGATTAGCCTGATGTATTCTCTCAATTGATTTAGCTATAACTGCCTTTATTCCCAAATACATTGGGCATATAGCAGCATGCTCTCTTGAGGAGCCCTGGCCATATGAAGAGCCTGCAACTATGAAGCCTGCCTTGCCTTTGTCTCTATTTTCAGCAGCTCGCTCTGGGAAGGTCTTATCAACGCTCTCAAATACGAAGGTAGAATAAACTGGGATATTTGATCTGTACTTGAGTCTTGCACCAGCTGGCATAATATGGTCAGTTGTGATCTTATCGCCTACCTTAATCAATACTGTTCCTTTGATTGTATCCTTTAAAGCAACATTTGATGGAGGCATTCCAATATTCGGACCTCTCTTAATAGGTACTGCGTTCTCTGGTGGGAATACGAACATAGTATCATCGATAATGAAATCACCATCAGCTTTTATCGCACAATAGTCAATATTGCACTCCCTTGGATCTGTAACATAGCCATTGATTGCAGATGCAGCAGCAGTCTCAGGGCTTACTAGGTATACCTTAGCACTCTTAGTGCCGCTTCTGCCTTCAAAGTTTCTGTTGTTTGTTCTTAGTGATACGCTCTCAGTTCCTGGGCTTTGGTGATTTCCGATACAGAAGCCACATGCGCTTTCAAGTATTCTTGCACCAGCCTTGATGAAGGTATCGAGAGTACCATCTTCTGTAATCATTCTAAGCACAGCACGGGATCCTGGAGCAACTCCAAGTGATACCTCAGGAGGAATTGTATGCCCCTTGAGTATTGCAGCAACTCTCTTTAAATCAAGATAGCTTGAGTTTGTGCATGAGCCAATAAGGACCTGGTTTACCTTCATGCCCTTAATGCTATCTATACTCACTACATTTCCTGGGCTATGAGGTGCAGCTGCCATTGGAGTAAGAGATGATAGATCAATCTCGAAATAGTCATCATAGACTGCATCCTCATCAGCCTTCAGCTCTATCCAGCCTTCTCTCTTTTCCTGCTTTAGGAATGCTTTTGTAACCTCATCTGATGGGAAAAGGGATGTTGTAACACCGCACTCTGCTCCCATGTTGGTTATTGTTGAGCGCTCTGGAACAGATAGCGTCTTAACACCATCTCCTGCATACTCAAATACAGTATTTACATTGCCCTTTGTTCCAAAGTGCTCTAGGACCTTCAGAATTATATCCTTAGCTGTTACATAAGGCTTAAGCTTACCATTGAGAGTTATCTTTACAACTCTTGGAGCAATCATAGAAAAGCCTACTCCAGCCATTGATAGTGCTACATCAAGACCGCCAGCCCCCATTGAGAAGGAGCAAACACCACCTGCTGTAGGAGTATGAGAATCAGAGCCAACTAAGGTCTTTCCTGGAAGCGCAAATCTCTCTAGGTGCACCTGGTGGCATATCCCATTTCCAGCCCTTGAGTATATAACGCCCTTGTTAGCTGCGACGGTTCTCAAATATTCATGGTCATCAAAGTTCTCAAAGCCTACCTGTATGGTATTATGGTCAACATAGCTTACTGCAAGCTCATTCCTGACCTTATCAAGTCCAAGTGCTTCAAATTGAAGATATGTCATCGTACCAGTAGCATCCTGAGTCAGAGTCTGATCGATTTTTATAGTAATGCTCTCGCCCTTTTCAAGCTTACCCGAGATAAGATGATCTGAGAGAATCTTATAACATATTGATTTGCCCATGATAGACCTCACTTAATTCTTTTTGTTAGCTCTATTTTTAGCACTTTTATCCAATTTGAAAAACAATATTGACGCAAATTCCATTCAAATTACGTTCTTGAAATAAAGCCTGCTATTGTCTACTCTTCATAGCATGAACAATAACATACTGTCTAATCCAGTATTCTGGTCATCTCTATTTGCTATGGCTGCCGCGCAGCTTGTAAAGCCATTTATCAATCTCATATCCACAGGAGAATGGAAGCCTAAGCTCATTTTCTCTAATGGCGGGATGCCATCCTCTCACACCTCGACAGTATGTGCCATGGCTATCTCTACAGGGCTATACGAAGGCTTTGGATCTACAGCCTTCATAATTGCTGGGATTATGGCTTTCATAGTAATGAACGATGCTGTAAATGTAAGGTTTGAGACAGGCAAGCAGGCTGAGCTCCTGAATGAATGGTCTAGCATATTCTCTGAGATATTCCAGGATAAGATATTCTCAAGACAGAAATTCAAGACTATGGTTGGACATACAGTGCTTCAGGTATTCTGGGGAATGATACTAGGCATCATATCGGGTGCTGTCATAACAATGGTGCTTTTCAAATGAAGAAAAACAAAGAAAAAAGCGAAGTGCTCTTTGATAACTTCTATAGAGCTCAATATGGAGATAGATGGGACTCCTTGAAGGAAGCTCTGACTAAAGATAAGGAAACAATGATGGAGATTCCTGATCTTCTCTCTCCATACTATCTCGATAGTGTTTCATATAGGACAGCTGACCTTCTTCCTATAAAGCCTGGCATGAAGGTCCTAGACATGTGTGCAGCACCTGGAGGCAAGACGCTTGTGCTTTTAAAGAAGCTAAAGGGCGATGGCCTTCTTATATCAAATGACAGATCACCGGAGAGAAGAGAGAGACTCAGAAAGACAATCTCTCAATCACTTACAGAAGAAGAGAGGGCAATAAGCAAGGTCACAGGCTTTGATGCAAGCTCATGGGGTGTCTATGAAGAGAATGTGTATGATGCAATACTCTTAGATGCGCCATGCTCCTCTGAGCGCCATGTCATAAATGACAAAAAGCATCTCGAGATATGGTCGGAAAGCAGACCTAAAAGACTTGCAATATTGCAATACTCAATGCTCTCATCTGCTTTGATAGCAGCAAAGAAGGATAGCTACATTCTCTACTCTACCTGCTCTATAAACAAGAATGAGAATGAGAAGGTAATAGAGAAGCTTTTCAAAAGACATGGGGATGCAGTTGAAGAGATAAGGCTCGATTATGGAGAGAGGCAGGAATATGGAACGCTGGTGCTTCCTGACAAATCTTACGGCGAAGGCCCTATGTATGCATGCCTGCTCAAGGTATCAAAGCATAGTTGAAGCTACACCTCCCTTTTTATATAATCGATACGCTAAAATGAAGATAGACTTAGATAAGGTTCTCAACAGAGAACAGGCTGCTGCAGCCGGAAAGATTGAAGGACCGGAGCTTATTATAGCTGGTGCCGGATCTGGAAAGACTAGAATGATCACATATAGAATCGCCCACATGCTTGAAAGCGGCATTGATGAGCGCAATATTCTTGCACTCACATTCACGAATAAAGCAGCAACAGAAATGAGCGAGAGAATCAGATCACTTACAGGAAAGCCTCTTAAGGGCCTTACTGCTACGACCTTCCACTCCTTCGGCCTTGGTCTATTGAAGCAATATATACAACATCTAGGCTACCATAATGACTTCACTCTTTATGATGCTAATGACAATATAGCGCTTATAAAGAATTGCATAATAGCATGCGGCCATCTTGTAAGCGATTATAATGTAAATACGCTTTCATCTCTCTTTTCTGATATCAAGACAGGAAGAGCATCTATACAGAACAGTGAAAGCCAGATAGCTTTGATCTACGATGAGTGGCTGAAGACGCAAAAGGCCTACAATGTCGTAGATTTTGATGATCTCATACTTCTTCCTATCAAGATCTTCTCTTTAAAGCCTTATATCTTAGAGGAAGTCCAGGAAAGATACAGATACATAATGGTAGATGAGTTTCAGGATACTTCCCTTCTTCAATACCGCTTTGTCTCAATGATTGCAAAGAAATACAGAAACCTAGCTGTTGTCGGAGATGATGACCAATCTATATATTCCTGGCGTGGTGCAAATTACCAGAATATTGTCATGTTCGAGCAGGATTTCCCAGAGCGATCAGAGTTCAAGCTTGAGAGAAATTACCGATCAACAGGCAACATCCTGAGCGCAGCAAACTCTGTAATAACAAACAATAAGGACAGAAAGGAGAAAAAGCTCTGGACAGAGGAGAGCGAGGGTGCATCGATATATCTGAGGAAGCACAAGAATGGAGATAATGAGGCATTCTGGATTGCTAACACAATAAGAAAGGAGATGAGAGCAAATAAATATGATTACAGGGATTTTGGAGTACTTGTAAGAACCAACAGCCTCATATCAATCATAGAGAACTCCTTTGCTGAGCAGCAGCTTCCAGTAAAGATCTCAGGTGCACAAAGCTTCTTTGACAGACGCGAAATCCGAGATATGCTTTCATACCTAAAGGTGCTTATAAACAAGAAGGACGACGTGTCTCTTCTGAGAATTATAAATACTCCTAGAAGAGGAATAGGTAGAACTACTGTAGAGAGGCTAAGAGCATATGCTGATGAGCACTATCTATCTCTTTTTGACTCTATCAGAGAGATTCCTTCAGATAGGATTCCTAAGAAAAGCAAGGAAGCCTTAGATCGATTCACTTCCCAGATCACAGGATGGAGACATCTCATAGAAACAAGTCCAAAGAATATTGTTGATACTATTGTGACAGACACAGCATACGAGGGTATGCTAATGGAGGAATATCCAGAGAGCGAGAAGGCTGTGCAATATAAAATGAAGTCGATCTCGTTTCTTAAGGATAGGCTTTCAAGGTTTATAGATACGCATCCAGATGCCTCAATAAGAGACTATGTTAATGCAGTCTCTGTGCTTGGCGATGAGAACAGCGACAACGACAATAAGGTCAATCTCATGACAATGCATGCATCAAAGGGGCTGGAATTCAAGGAAGTATTCCTTGCAGGCATAGAAGATAACATAATCCCATCCTCAAGAGCTTTAGAGGAGAACCCTCTCAATATAGATGAAGAGAGAAGGCTTTTCTATGTCGCTATAACAAGAGCAAGAGAGAAGCTTATAATAAACTACGCAGAAGAGAGAACAACCCGAGAAGGAGATATCAAGATGGCACTCCCTTCAAGGTTTTTAAAGGAAATACCTCATGAGCTCTTTGCGGATGAAGAAGAAAGCAAAGCCGAAGAAAGAGCAGCAACACTCAAATCAGCACATGCATTTCTAGAGAGAATAAAAGCTAAAAGCAATAAGAACTAAAAGCTATTAAATGATAGTTATACAATTTTATAATTAAAATAACCCATGAATATCATAAGTTATTATTGCTAACTATATTACTGTAATTATTTGTTTGAATATTTCTTATAGAATTCTTTCAGTGCGAAGCGAATACCTGCAGCCCAGCCAAGCCCCATGTCATCAAAAACCTCTTCCAATTCTGCCTTAAAGGAAGGCTCAATTGAGAATGTTGTTAGAATCTTCTTTTCCTTGGTATCCTTTGCAGAGAATACTTCCTTTGCACGCTGTCCACTAAGACTTTCTAATTCACTTGCTGATGACTCTGGTTGTTTTCTTAATGCCATTTTTTTCTCCCTATTTCCAAATCGACTTATTAATCAAATGCAAAGATTCGATTGTAGCAGGCTTCAAGCCTCTACCTCTCACTTTATATAATTGAGGCACCTTACCTGCTTCCTGGGCCTTTCTAAACAATGGCTCAACAGGAATCTTGAACACTTCATATTTGCCTGACGTAGATGCAGCCTTGTAGATATCTCTATGCTGTCTAATCCTCTCGTCAAACGAATTGATGATTGTCTTATTATATTTGACGTTTGATTTGAAATTCTTTTTAAGCTTAGCTAGTTCATCGATGAAGATTTCAAGACCATCTAAGCTGAAAACTTCAGGTGTCATTGGAGTAATGATTTCATTACTGGCAATAAGAGCAGCCCTTTCCAATCTTCCAAGGCCTGGAGACAAATCCAATACAATATGCTCATAAGATGCTGAAAGCTCCGCAATAAGATCCTGAATAACAAATGGCTCATCATTCAATTTAGTCTCGCTATAATTCTTTAGAGAACCACCAATACTGAAAGTCGGCAGGATAAATAGATTAGGAACCTCTGGAATGGATAATACAGCATCATCAATATAGCACTTGCCTTGAAGCACATCAGAAAGCTCATATTTAGGAGCAGATTTTAAAAACCACGAAGATAGATTTCCCTGTGGATCACAATCAATAATCAAAGTCTTACTACCTCTAAGTGCAGATTGACATGCTAAGGTCCCAGCAACAGTAGTCTTACCTACTCCACCCTTCTGCAAATAAAAAGCAATAGCTTTTGACATAAATACTCCTCACGTACTATTTAGATT
>CAVHSB010000056.1:0-12959 GCA_963638635.1 Flexilinea sp. | reverse complement strand
TCTGCTGCGCCTATCTTCATAGGACCTATCATAATCATCGTCATAGTCATAATACTCTACGACTCTGCGTCTTGGACGAGGACGAGGCTCATATCGATTATCATAATAGTCTCTTTCGGAAGATGCTCTTCTTTCGTTAATATCAGGTTCAGCAGTCCTCTCAGGCTCTGACTTTACTGACTCTTGGCTATCATTTGAGAATCTAGAGCTTCTTGGAGGATATGCAGTTCTATAGTCCTTATCATCATTGGGGCATGGCTTATATCCATCCGGATAGAATTCAGAGCTCTCTTTATCCTCTGTATAATCTCTCTCCTTGTCTTCAAAGACGATTCCAATATTCCTAAATGATGATTTATGGCTTAAGGCCTGATAGATTACAACAAACGAAATAGAGAACCAGAATGCATAGCTTGAGATGGTCTCTGAAAGAAGATATATAAGGAAGCTTCTTAAACTCAAAAGAGCCCCTTCAAAGCCATTTCCAATCATAAGAGAAAGAAAAGCATATAAAGCTAGCGGAATCATTATAAAGGGAGGTGTTGCCTCCATTCTTCTTGTTACAAAAAAAGTAAGAAACGCAAGCAATGCCAACAATGATACCATCATATAGGATATAGCCTGTACTTTGCCTGCAGTGCTATGGCTAAACGCCAAATAAGATATCATCAAGAGAGCTGAAAGCAGCGTCAATAGCAATACCAAAGCCCAAACAGGAAGTCTTTTTCTCTTTGCATAGAATGCATATGCAAGGAAAGACAAGAAAGAGGGAGATAGCAAAACACAAAGCGGATAGGTGAAGGAATCACCATTCTTTGTCTTTATCCCCCAATAAAACAGGGTTATGAAAAAGTAAAAAATACCATCAAGCATAAAAAGCATTGAGCCTCTTGAGGTTCTTACTACATAGGCTGCTATGAAGTACAAGGCAGCAATCGGGAGCATATATATAGCGTTGAAAGCATTGCTATCAATTGATGGAGTGTAGCTCTCAATTGACAGGAAATGAGATAGAAAAGGGACAAGAGGAACGACGAAGCCAAGAAGGACATAAGGCCATATAGAGACCTCTGGCTCATAGTTTTCATATTCTTCGCTTAGTCTTTGCTGCATTGCTAAATATTACTAGATTAATTCTCTTTAGTGAACTCTAGCGTTTATAATTCTCTCCGCATCATCATAATAAGCATATAGCGCCACTCTATACTCAGCCTTGACTGAGTTATAGATAGAATCTATGAATGCTGATGCAGATGGAAGAAGTGATACAACCTCAGGCTCTGCTGAAAATTCCTCTGGGCTCTCCTCATCTCCGCTATATGTTGAGATTATATGTCCATATCCAGGCGTTGGAGCATAGTGCCATGTCATTCTTCCACTCTTCTTGACAATGCCCAGCTCATACTCAGAGCTCTCTAGATTCGCACATAAAGCGATTCTCGGAGTATTTAAAGAATCATCTTCAGCCTCATACTCATCTAAGGCTTCAAGCAGCGACTTACCTGCTGCTAGAGAATCAAACACGCCATACGTCTGAATACCATTAGATAGGACAAGAAGCCCCTCATTCTTTTTTGAAATAGGATAGATTATGAGATTATCTTCTTCTCCTTCTTTATATAGCTTAGTTCTTATAGCTCCATTTTCTTTGACTATTACCCTATTTCTGCTCTTCTCGCTTCTTGCGCTGATCATATAAAGCGCAAAGGGCCTACCATTTTCAAGAGTACCACCTACAAGAACACGCCCCAGATAAGGTCTTGAGCTGAGATAATCTTCAATTCTCATAACATCCTCCTAAATCTATTCTGCGACTTTTAGAGCTAAAAGAAAAGCTTAAGTTCTGAATAAATCCTTAAGACGAGGATATAGCTCTCTATAAACTCTATATGCTTTATCATAAACAGCCTTATTCTGAAAATCAGGATAAGAGGTCCTGCGCTGTGAGGTGAAATGCTCTATTACATCCTCACTCCAGAGTCCATGTGCTATACCTGCGATAAAAGCAGCACCAAGGCATGATCCAGGATTCTCTTTGATGTAATCAACCTTGAGGCCGAGCACATCAGCCATTATCTGGCGCCATAGAGGACTTGTAGAGCCTCCATTTGTTATATATACATTGTTTATATCAACCCCAAGCTCTTTAAAGACGTCAACATGATGACGAAAGGCATATGCTACGGCTTCAAGCATTGAGCGATATATATGCGCCTTTGTATGAGAAAGAAGAAGTCCAAAAAGCACTCCCTTAGCATTAGGATCAAAGATGGGAGTCTTCTCACCAAGCACATAAGGAAGCATTATAAGGCCATCTGAGCCAGCAGGAAGCGTCTCTGCCTCTTTATCTAAGGTTTTGAAATCCCCACCGAATTCCTTTGAGAACCACTTCAATAGTGATCCACTCGCTGCAGTACAGCCATTTATAACATACGGACACGAGGAGGAGACAAAGTAATCGATGAATAGTCTATCATCCACAACAAGCTGATCAAGAGATAACAGAATATCGCCAGCGCCGCCGAGCTTCAGAACAAGATCCCCATTCTCTCTTGCACCAGTGCAGAAGGCAGAAGCAACATGATCTGCAGTCCCCGCATACACAGCAACATTCTTCGGAATTCCGGTCTTCCTAGACACATCATCTGTCACATAGCCACATATTTCATTGCTCTTGATGAGAGGAGGAAGCACAGACAAAGGAAGCTCTGTCATTGAGTATACACTCTCAAGAAGCTTACCCTCCAAAGAGAACAAGCCACTCTCTAGCGCCCAATTAGACTCAATATGCAGCTTTCCTGTCAGCAGATAGGCTCCATAGTCATATGAGCCTGCTATATGGCATATTTTAGAGTACATCGCACTCTCATGCTTTTTGAGCCACAGAAGCCTTGGAGCTATATGCTGGCTATTTACATGAGATCCGGTAGTATTGAAATATGAAGAATCCATCTCAAGTACATTCTTAAGCTGCTCAAGCTCTTCATCAGTTCTCATATCATTCTGCTGGATAGAGAATCGAAGAGGCTTCATATCGTCATCAAGGCATACTAAGGCAGGAGCCATCCCTGTAAGTCCAATAGCCTTTAAGGATGGCATTCCATCAAGCTTCCTTGAAACTCTTGAGAGAATCTCATAGAGATGCTCCTTCCAAACAAGAGCATCCTCTTCTGCCCAATTTGGATGAAGCGATATCAGGTCATGGGCAATGCTATCGACGAGAACTATCTCCATTTTATCTTCAGAGACCACCTCTAAGACTATTACCTTTATAGCCGTAGTCCCGATATCTATACCCATAACCATTGATGACATTATTCACCCATCCTTCTCTTGAGCTCTGCTGTAGCTTTTTCAACATTCTCAGCAGCCTTGCTGTAATCAATCGTGCAAAGTTTTCTATCCTTCATCAGGAATCTTCCGTTTACCATCGTATCTGTAACAGACATTCCAGATACCCAATATACAAGCTGAGTATAGTAATCCTGACCACAGAATGGAACCCATCCCGGAGCTGAAAGATCCAAAGCTATTATATCTGCAAGCTTGCCCTTCTCAAGAGAGCCAAGCTCATCCTCCATCATTATCGCCCTAGCACCATCTATGGTTGCCATCTTGACCATATCAAATGCAGTAATGGCTTTGACATCATTCTCTCTATGTATCATAAGCTTAGCGCCTGTAGCCATCTCTCCAAACATATCAGCACTTGAGGAGCAGCAATTATCTGTGCCAAGCGCTGGAAGTATCCCATGCTCTCTATATGCCTTGATAGGAGCTGCAGGGAAGCTGCTCTTCATTGACGAGGTTGGTGCATAAACAGGAGTTATATGGTAGTTCTTCATTATCTCCATATCCTCCTCAGATACAGTAATAGCATGCGCAGCAAGAATAGGAACCTCAAGAATTCCAAGCTCCTTCATCATTGTTATCGCACTCTTTCCATAGTGAGCCATGCAATAGTCATTCTCTTCATTGCTTGTCGCAAAGTGAATATGAAAGCCAGTATTATACTTCTTAGCAAGATTCTTCTCTATATCAATAAGATCGAGGGAGTTATCGACAAAGAAGGCATGAGGACCAACCCAGCCACGTATGAATGGGTGCTTCTGGCACATCTCCAAGAAGGCCTCGCATCTAGCAGTCTCCCTCTTTCTTGCCTCCTCTTCTCCGAGCTCTACGATTCCATAGCATATAAGCCCTCTAAGTCCAATCTCATCACAGGCATCGAATATTCTATCTGCATAGAAGTATTGATCTGCAAAGCAAGTTGTGCCTGTCATTATCATCTCTGCCATGTTGCAGGGAGCTGTAAGGGCTGCCATATCTGAGTCCCCATAGCTCTCATAGCGTCTCAGAGTATTCAAAAAGCCATCCATAGTGAATAGCGATACTCCCTCACACATTCCCCTAGTGAGAATCATTGGAGTATGTGCATGAGCGTTTATCAGACCAGGCATGATGAGCTTTCCCATAAAATCAACAAGCTCATCATCTGGAAGCAGCTTAGGCTCCCCTTTCCCTACCTCTTCAATACGGTTTGCCTTGACAATAACATATCCAGGCTTATAGATTTCATAATCCTTGTTCATAGTAAGAACAACAGATGCTTTGATAACTTTTCTCATAATGACCTCCGATATCAATAGATAGATTTCTTCTTCTTTTTCTTTATAGAACGCCAAGAAACGATAGAGAGAATAACAAGCGTAAGCACATATGGCATAAGCTGTATTATGTAGGATGGAATCTTCGTAACATTCTGAAGTCTAAGTGCAAGTGCATCAGCAAAGCCGAAGAAAAGTCCTGCAAAGAATGATCCGCCTGGATTATTGAAGCCAAATAGCGCAGCTGCGTTTCCAAGCCAGCCTCTGCCAGATGACATATCACGCGTAAAGAGTGTCAGGTGCCCAACAGATAGGAAGGATCCAGCAAGTCCTGAAAGGATACCAGAGAGAATAAGAGCGCTATAGCGTATCTTAGAGACGCTGATTCCAACGCTCTTAGCTGCCTCCAGGTTCTCACCTACTGCTGTTATATATCTTCCGTACTTAGTCTTATGCATTACAAAGCAAAGAGCTATAGCAAAAATCCATGTAAAATATACGATAGCATTATAGCCACTTAAAAGCTGACCAAGCACAGGAATCTTATCAATAAGAGGTATTCTTATAGCTGGAAGCTGTACTATTGAGGGGTCTGACCATGTACCAGATTGATGGAATATAGTTCTCATAAGATAGACCGTAATCTCAACTGCAAGCATGTTCATAGCTATTGAAAGCACTGTCAGATCCACATCATACTTATCCTTGAAGAATGCGAAGAGAAGACCAAGAAGCCCACCTACAACCATTGCGAAAAGCACACCCATATATGTAGAGAAGACACCATGAGCCTGTCCAAACAGAGTATAGTTTCTAAATAGATAAGCTCCGACTATGCCTGCAAATGCGCATATAGTTATAAAGCCATCTATACCTAAATTCAGGACGCCTGCCTTATTACATATAGCAGCGGCAAGTGCTGCAAGTATTATAGGAGTTGCAAGTCTTATAGTGCTTGCAAGAACATTGAGTGTAATGATGTCGAAAATGCTAGACATTGTCCTTATTCCTCCTCTTCTGCGCTCTTACTGTCTTTTCAATGAATGGCCTATAAACATTGCCTATGGCAACGAAGAAGATAACCATAGCAATAAGAACTCCACCAAGCTCTCTTGGAATCTGGAAGCTCAATTGCAGGCCAAGCTGTGCTCCCTGTCTGATTCCTGCAAGAAGGAATGCAACGATAACTACACCAATAGGATTTGACATTCCAAGCATAGCTACAGATAGACCATCAAAGCCTAAGCCGGAGGAGAAGCCTGTCATTATTCTGTGATAGTTGCCTAAAACCTCCATGCAGCCCGCAAGTCCTGCAATAGCTCCGCTAATAACCAGAGATTTAATGATTACAGAGCCGCTTTTAACACCACCATAATCTGCAAAGCGTCTATTCTCTCCGACCATTCTCATCTCATAGCCCCATCTTGTCTTGTAGATATAGAAGTAGAAGAAGACTATCAAGGCTATAGCGATGATGAAGCTGACACCCCAATGTGAGCCATATATGAATTGAGGAAGCCAATAAGCTTTAGCTATGACCTCTGATTGCGCCTTCTGCCCCGCATCAGCTCTCATAGGAAACGCCACAAGGTACTCTAAAACGAGTGATGCAATATTATTCAGCATTATGGATGAGATGATTTCGTTAACACCTAGCTTTACCTTTAAGAGTGCTGGTATTGCACCATATATCCCACCGGCAATCATGCTCATTAGTATTATAAGAGGAACTGCAACTATTGCTGGAAGCTGCAGCTGAGCACCAAGCCATGCAGCTGTAATTGCGCCAAATACGTATTGCCCCTCCTGTGCTATACAGAAGACACCTACCTTGAAGCAAAGCATTGCAGCAAGACCTGTGAGAATAAGAGGCGTAGAAGAGCCGAGTGTCATGCATATTGGCCATACCCTACCCGAAAAGCCAAAGCCCTCACTTATCAATACACCAAGAGACTTTATTGGAGATACTCCTGTAATCGCGATAAGAAGAACAGCAAGAATAACACCTAAGATAAGCGCTGCAAGCGGCATCAATATAATAAGAGGATCTGCCTTTCTATTTGATTTTCCTTTCATTCTTCACTCCTCATTCTGCTACCAACCATCAAGAGCCCGATATCCTTCTCATTGATCTCTTTACCTTCAAGCTCACCCTGCAAAACTCCTGAGAACATAACTCCGACTCTATCCGATAGTGAAAGAATCTCTTCAAGCTCAACGCTTACAAGAAGGATTGCAACACCCTTATCTCTCTCAGCTATAAGCATTCTATGAACTGCCTCAATGGATCCAACGTCAAGGCCTCTCGTTGGCTGCTCTACTACTAGAAGAACAGGATCATATTGAAGCTCTCTAGCAAGAACCACCTTCTGCATATTGCCACCAGATAGCTTTGAAACTATACCCTTAGGAGAGGAGCCTGCTATTGAGTAATCCTCAATCATTCCCTCTGCTCTAGCACTTATTGCATCCCAATTCAGAAATATACCTTTATTGAGAGCCTTTGAATTCTGGAAGCCCATTAAAGAGTTATCAAGAAGATTGGCACCGGTATTGAGTCCTACATGGATTCTATCCTCTGGCACGTATGCTATCCTTCTAGCTCTCTTCTCTCTTACAGATAGCCTGCTGATTTCAGAGCCATTTATCTTCACCGAGCCACTTAAGGACTGGACATGCCCTGCAATAGCTGCAACCAAAGCCTCCTGTCCATTTCCCGATACTCCCGCTATGCCATATATCTCCCCCGCCTTGATAGAGAAAGAGACATCGCTTAGGAGCTTTACGCCCATAGGACTGAAAACAGAGAGCTTCTCTACCTCAAGGACCTTATCTCCTGGATGAGCAGGTCCTTTATCAACCTGAAGAAGAACCTTACGTCCGACCATCAAATCTGCAAGCGTCGGAATATCTGTCTTTGATGCTTCGATATCCGTAGCGACAACCTTACCCTTTCTCATTATCGTAATTGTGTTAGCTATTGATAGAACCTCTCCGAGCTTATGAGATATGAAGAGAATTGTCTTTCCAAGCCTTGCTAGCTCCTTCATTGTATCAAGGAAGGGACCAACCTCCTGAGGCGTAAGAACTGCTGTTGGCTCATCTAATATCAATATATCCACATCACGTGCAAGCATCTTCAAAATCTCAACACGCTGCAAAAGACCGATAGGCAGACTCTCAATAAGCGCATCTGGTTCTATTGGCAGATTGAATCGGGAAGAAAGCTCTTCGACGAAGGCTCTCTCTTCTTTACTATTCAGAACAGCCTTTTTCTCGATTCCAAGGAGTATGGATTCTTTTACCGTGAAGGATGGAACAAGCTTGAAATGCTGATGAACCATACCAATACCACACTCTATTGCATCACTTGGGCCTTTGAAGACAACCTCATTACCATTTATGAATAAAGCGCCTGAATCTGGGTGCTCTAAGCCGAATAGAGTGTTCATCAATGTGCTTTTGCCAGCACCATTCTCACCACATATTGCATGAATCTCGCCTCTTTTAACAGAGAAAGAGACACCGCCTAGTGCCTGTACAGAGGTAGATGCATAGTATTTGGAAATATTATCGAACCTGATTGCTTCATTCATTTCCATTTTCATCCTCCATATAAGGGACCGCATGAAGCAGTCCCTTGATCAATGCTTATTATTTCAGTGAATCCCAAAGCTCTTCTGTAAGCGCATCATATACCTTGTAGCTGCCAGAGAGGATCTTTTCCTTGTACTCTGCAACGATCTTGCTAGCTGGATCTACAAGAGCAGCCATGTTAGCTGGTGCATTGTCCTTGAATGTCGTATAGCCTACATCCCATGAAATGCCAGTAGCGCCATCCTCGATATCGAGTGTTCTGTATCCACCCTTGAATGTGCCATCCAGGTAGCTTTCAATGATATCGAAGGTTGAGTTATCTACTCTCTTGATTACAGATGTGATAATAGAGCCTGGATAGAATTCATCCTGGACAGTATCAACGCCAACTGCATAGTTGCCAGTCTCATAGGCTGCAGCTAGAACGCCCTCTCCTGATAGACCACAGACACTGTAGATTATGTCACAGCCCTCATCATAGAGTGCAACTGCGCTTTCCTTTCCGAGTGTTGGGTTAGAGAAGTCGAAGCCTAGATAGCTGACATAGAACTTACAATCTGGATTGACCTCTAGAACACCCTGCTTAAAGCCATATACGAATTGGTTGATTCCAGGAGCATCGCCGCCAGCAACTACACCAACCTTATCTGTTTGAGTCATAGAGCCTGCAATTAGACCAGCTAGGAAGCTAGACTTGTTGACATTGATAAGAAGTGAAAGAAGATTGTCTGGAAGATTATCTGCAGATAGCTCTGAAGGAGATGCAAATGCCTGATCAGGATACTCATTAGCCAAATCAATCATCATCTGGGAATCAAGACCAACACCCAAGATAAGATCATAGCCCTTGTTTATAGCACCTCTCATAGCATTCTCATGCTCATGAACGCCCTGAGTCTCAATAAGATCTACCTGAACATTCTTAAGCTCAGCATTAGCTCTCTTTACACCCTCGTTTGCACTGTCGCAGAATGATCTGTCACCAAGTGGGCTTGGAATGACAACAGCAACAGTAGTCTTCTTTTCTTCTTTGCTCTTGCTTTCACTAGAGCCCTGAGCAAAGACCATTGTAACAGCAAATAGTGCTACAGCTAAAACAGCAAAAACTCTTCTCATACTTTTCTCCTATTTCTATTTTCTGACTGCCTCTACGGCATCCATGAACCTTTTAACCTTCTCGATATCTACCATATCAAAGAAGTCACCATTTCTCTTGAAGGCTGTACCTACAACAGCACCATCTGCAACAGTAAGCTGCTCCTCGACAGTCTCAGCTCTAACACCGGTGTTAGCAAAAACAGGAGTATCAGGGATAGCAGCTACGACACGACGAAGAATAGAAGTATCTGTCTTGGCACCAGCAGTACGACCTGATACGCATATAACATCTGGCTGGCAATTGAAGACTGTCGTCTTTGCAATGTCTTCAATCTGGCGATCCGCTATATATACGCTAGCCTCTGGAAGGATGTTATACATAAGTTTCACGTTCTCCCCTCCAACTGCATTTCTGCGTCTTACAGTATCTCCGCAGTTTGTATCCCAGATGCCGAAGTCACTAGCATAGGCACCAGTGAATATCTCTCTGACGAACCTTGCACCAGTTGCAACAGCAAGCTCACAGCTTGATTTTGCATCCCATAGCACATTAACGCCAAATGGCACCTTGATCTCATCCATCAGTTCTCCGATAATCCTAGCCATAGCCATAGATGTGATTGCATCTACCTTAGTCTGGTATGGAAGACTGAACTCATTTGAGAACATAACAGCATCCACTCCTCCATCCTGAAGTGCAATAAGATTCTCATGCGCTCTATCTAGGACATATTGCATGCCCTTTTGCTTGTCATATCTAGGATCTCCTGGCAGTGCATCCAGGTGACACATAGCCACAATAGGCTTACTAGTCCCATAAACATCCTTAAGCCATTCTTTGCTCATTTATCCTCCTTGGTATCCGAAGCTGTGATTATCTTCACTCCGGAACGCTGAAAGTTATCGTATAGTTTTCCAACTGGTTTCATGTTGGAAACAAGAACATCAATATCTGAGAGAGGACATATATTAGTGAATGTCACTCTATTGAACTTAGTAGAATCTGCAAGAACTATTACCTCTGATGCATTTGAAATTATCATTCGCTTAACAGCAGTATCCTCAAGGTTGTAATCTGTAGCGCCTGCAGCAGCATCTAAGCCACCTACACCCATAAAGAATTGATCAACATGAAGCTTAGAAAGATAATCGACAGTATCAGAGCCAGAGATAGCACCTTCAAAGGATCTTAGGCTACCGCATGGAACAATGACCTTAACGCTCTTTGAATATAGGAGTCCTTCCATTACAGGGAAGCTGTTAGTCACTACTGTTATATTCCTATTATGGAGAAGCTTTACAAGCTCAAAGCAGGTAGAGCCACTATCGACTGCTATGATGGCGTTATCTCTTATGAGGCCATTTGCAATCTCAGCTATAGCCTTCTTCTCTTCTACCTGTATTGCTGCTCTGTCCTTATAGAAGGGTTCATTGTTCTGCATCTTTATTGCAGTTGCCCCGCCGTGAAGCCTCTGTACGAGATTTCTCTTTTCCATTTCATCCAGATCACGGCGAATAGTCATTGCACTTACACCAAGTGATTCAGAGAGCATTGCAACAGACATAAATTCCTCAGCATCTAATAGCTTTAGAATCTCGGAAAACCTCTTATTCATGTTTGCCTCCTATAATGGCAATACCACTCTGAATTTGAAAAAAATGCTAATGGCTAATTATTTTTGCTGTCAAGAATTATTTTTCTTTAAATATCAGAGGAGAAATATCAAATGAACAACTTTTATGTTCATTTATTTTCTATTTTGTTCATTTAGCTTAGCAAAATGAGAGAATATTTAGATATAAACACAAAACGAACAACGAAACACCTTAAAACCACCTATATTCAATTAAGATAATTTCATCATATAGCAGAAATTATTTGAGCATTTGCAGCTTAAAGCGAAGATTAAGCTTAAATACAACATAGTGCAACATTGTTCATTTATAGAGCAAAATGAACAATTTCAAACAATTTAAATATTTTTAATCAAGCCTTCTTCATGCACCAAAGTGCAACAAAGAGATAATGCTATAGTCTCTGATTCTGTAAACTATTGTAATTTGAAGTGTTTACAATCTATACTTAAGCCATGGCCTATTTTGAAGTCAGGAATCTGTCTCTCACTATTGATAACAAGGAAATCCTCAAGAACATATCATTCGAAGCTGAGAGAAACACAATCAATCTTATAGCTGGGAGGAATGGCTCTGGAAAGTCGATGCTATTAAAATGCATAAAGGGACTAGAAAAGCCAAAGACAGGAGAGATTGTGCTCAATGGAGCTACGCTAAAAAAAAGCAAGGATAGAATGAGAAGGATAGGACTTGTATTCCAGGATTCAAATCTTCAGATTGTAGGCTCTACCATAAAGAGAGATATATCATTCGGGCTTGAGAATATAGGGAAAAAGAAGGAGGAGATAGATAAAGAGGTAGAAAGGCTTATTAAGCTCTTCGGCTTAGAAGATAAGGCAGATTTATCTCCAAGTGTGCTATCTGGAGGAGAGCGACGTAAGCTATGCATTTTAGGTGTTATTGCAATGAACTCCGAATTGCTTCTTCTAGATGAGCCCTTTGCCAATTTAGATTACCCTTCAACCAAGACTGTGCTAAATACTCTATTGAAGCTTAAAGAGCTAGGCACGACTATAGTTATAGTATCTCATGAGGCAGAGAAGTTTCTCCTGCATACAGATAATACGATAATCTTAAAAGATGGACACATAGAGAAAGCAGGAAAAAGCTATGAGATGCTAGATGCTTTAAGAGAGAATGAGATATACATCCCTAAAAATGCAAGCTTTGAGGATCTTTCATGGCTAGAATAGCTTTTCAATATAAGCCTAATAATAGCCTTCTCAACAGGCTCAATCCAACTATAAAGCTATTGCTGCTTATGATGCTTACAGTGCTTATATCAAGTGCAGGCGATATAGAGCTATTGGCCTTGACGCTGTTCATCATCACAGCAACAGCAATCAGCAAATTGAATATAATACGCGAGGTGATGAAAGCAAGAATGCTTCTTTTTCTTGCTTTCATAATTGTAGCTACCGAGTACATGAGCACTAAAGACATTACAGAAGCAATGCTTGAAGGACTAAGATATATAGACTTGATTGCCATAGCTCTAACACTCTCTATAACTACAGATATAAATGATATGGCAGCATCGCTATCTGGATTCATCCATCCATTTACCGGTAAATATGCATACCGTTTTGCATCAAGCGTGATGCTTACACTCGCACTCATTCCTATGATTGCTGAATCTGCATCAGAGATGATGGATGCAAGAAGAGCAAGATGCGGGAGCTTCTTCTCTCACCCAATACGAAATACATCTGAGTATGTGGTATCATTGATGCTTATAATATTGAGAAGACTTGATGCCTTTGGAGATGCGCTTGAGGCACGCTTATTCGACAGAGACAGAAAAAGAGGAACAGTTGAAGTAAAGGCTTACGATATGATTTCACTGATTATAGGGATAGCAATATGCATAGCACTATTGATAGCGAGAAAGAGCTTCTGAGAAAGCAAAAGCTGAAAGAGATCAGAGATTATAGGAACAAAGCAGAATTCAGTGCCAAAGCGGTAGAGAAGCTCATGTCGTTAGCTATATTCAAAAATGCAGAAGCAATACTTGCATTCTCA
>CAVHSB010000055.1:0-12982 GCA_963638635.1 Flexilinea sp. | reverse complement strand
AGAAGATCTAAAGGAAGCCTTAAAGGCATCTGTGCTAAGTGGCTTAGCACTTCCACAGGATGAGGTTAAGGACGATAGGTTTGAACGCTTACAGCTTCTCCTGGAGATTGCACTCAAGGACAATAATGATGCTGTAAATCTCTTTTCACAGATTATTGGCTTCTTAGCTCAATATCCAATGCATAGGAAGCAGCTTATAGAACAGCTAAAAGCTCAATTCGAGCCTATGCTAAGAGAAAAGGAAGAGAAGATGAAGAATCAATATGGACAGGATATTCATCTATCTCTTGAGAACGACAAAGAGTTCTTAAACATTCTCGAACAGAACTTAAAGCGCTTAGACGATCAATACAATCAGACACTAAGTGGTGCAAAAGCTCAGCTAGAAGCACTTTTCAGCTAATAAACAAATCCATAACTACCAGCTCAGCCGGTAGTTATGATTTCTGGAAGCTAGTTCCAGTATTTCTTCATTCTCTCTTTGAGCTCTGCTCTATATGCATCCCAGTCTGTAATAGGTTTCTTTGCAACGCCCTCCTCACAAGCTGCCTTAGCAACTGCAACAGCCTCATACTCGATTACTCTTGGATCAAATGGCTTTGGAACAATGTAATCACGGCCAAAGGAGAATGTCTTACCACCATATGCCTTAACTACCTCCTCTGGTACTGGAAGCTTTGCAAGTTCTGCAAGTGCCTTAGAGGCAGCAAGCTTCATACCCTCGGTAATTCTTGAAGCTCTTACATCAAGTGCACCACGGAATATGAACGGAAAGCCGAGAACATTATTGATCTGGTTTGGATAATCACTTCTGCCAGTTGCCATAATGCAATCTGGTCTTGTAGCCTTAGCAAGGTCATAGCCAATTTCAGGATTAGGATTAGCCATAGCAAATATGATAGGATCCTTAGCCATAGTTTTAAGCATCTCCGGAGTTACGCAATCTGCTGCAGATAGGCCTAAGAACATATCAGCACCGACAATAGCCTCCTTGAGAGTTCTCATATCCGTATCCCTTGCAAACTCCTCCTGCTCCTTTGTCATCTTTCTGCCCTTGTAGATAACACCATCGATATCACAGATGATGAGATTCTCCTTCTTTACACCAGCCTTGACAATCATCTTAGTACAGCTGATTCCAGCAGCACCTGCACCATTTACTACGACCTTCATATCACAAAGCTTCTTTCCAACAATCTCTGCTGCATTAATAGCTCCAGCACTTACGATTATTGCAGTACCATGCTGATCATCGTGGAATACTGGGATATCTGAACGCTTTATAAGCTCCTGCTCAACCTTGAAGCACTCAGGTCCCTTTATGTCCTCAAGATTTATTCCACCAAAGGAAGGTGTGAGTGATGCTATGATATCTATAAGCTTATCTGGATCCTTCTCGTTGATTTCGATATCAAATACATCAATATCTGCAAACCTCTTAAAGAGAACTCCCTTACCCTCCATTACAGGCTTGCTCGCTAAAGCTCCTCTATCTCCAAGACCTAGAATAGCTGTGCCATTTGAGATTACAGCTACAAGGTTGCCCTTTGATGTATATTTATAAGCATTCTCTGGATCCTCTTCAATCTTCAATACAGGCTTAGCAACACCAGGCGTATAAGCTAAAGCCAGATCCTCTGCACTTTTGCAAGGCTTAGTAGGAAATACAGCGACTTTGCCTGGTACTGGGCTTGAATGATACGCCAATGCTTCTTTTTCTAAATCCATCTAGTTACTCCTCATATGAATATGATTTTATGACATCTTATGATTTTATGGAATGTTATAGAGGCATTAAAAAAGCTCACCGTTAAGATGAGCCTGATAGGTGTCGATCGGATTCGAACCGATGAAAAACGGTTTTGCAGACCGTCCCCTTAGACCGCTCGGGCACGACACCATAATTTGTA
This sequence comes from Flexilinea sp., assembly GCA_963638635.1. Taxonomy (GTDB): domain Bacteria; phylum Spirochaetota; class Spirochaetia; order Sphaerochaetales; family Sphaerochaetaceae; genus Ornithospirochaeta. Next base: position 11,072 of record CAVHSB010000055.1, on the reverse strand, counting down.
CTTCTTTAAATTAGCAGAGAGCTTAGAATAAATCAAGTACTAGAAACCAGCTTCTTGGAAAAAGAGTGGCTTTGATATCTTCTTCAAAGCTTCAAACGAGGTATCAGCCTTAAGATAGATGAAGCTTTTGGTGCGCTTTAGGACAAAGCCATTAGGCGTAACAGTGTTGGAATAGAAGCCCAAATTCATTCTTGGGTTCTCATAATTCATGAATGCATTACCAATATATATGCATTTAGACTCTCCAGGATTCAAAGCGAAGTTATCTGAGCCCTTAGGTCCTGCATTGAAGCCAACAGATAGTGCCATAACCTCAGGAGAGGCACCATCAAAGAGAGCCCAAGGCGCATCACTTCTACCATAATAATTCTCGCATAAGGCAACATTAGGAAATGAGTATTCATCTTCGATGCTGCCTTTCGGCGTGAAAGACAGATAGAGCATCTGGGTCTGGGGATTGATTACAGATATCCAGCTTATAGCACTATCATCTGGTACCTTACCTATCATGAAATCATAGGTGCCAGTCGGAGGCGGAACAACAGATGCATCTACATTACCACCACCAGCAAGAGGTGCCTTCTTAAGCTCTTCAAATACGACACCAGGCTCTAGTCTGTTTATGCCAGACTCTCTTCTTGACAGAGGATAGGAAGAGAAATACTTAGCATTAGTATTTATGAATGATCCAGTCTCAATCAATGGAGCAGATAGCATGCTTGTCCAGCTTGGATTTCCTCTTAAAACCTCTTCTCCTGTATTTGTCAGCCGAAGAGCTGTATATAGCACATTGTTACCTGGAAGCACCACATCAACACGAGCAAGATGGAACTTATTGCCTATCTCTCTCGATTTCATCTCTGAATATTTCCAAAGCGCCGAATACTCATCCTCAATACCATAGCGTCTCAGCATCCAATATGTGCCAGAGGAATTAAGACGCTCCTCCTGAGTATCTGGGAAATTAAAATATGCGCCACCAGCTTGATAAAGCCCCTGCTTCTGCTGCCACCAAGAGCCATTCTCATCAGAGAACACGCCTGAGCCTGTTCCCCTGAAATAAGGAAGCGACAGAGGAGATATTCTAGCGCCATTGATCATCTTAGCACTCAGCTCAACTGCAACCTCGCCCTGATCCTCTATGACAGCGCTGAAGTCTCCGTTAGACATATATGTTGCATATCTGCCTTCCCAAAGGGCTAGCCTTCTGATATCCATATACAATTACCTTCTCTTGGAATATTATAAAGTATTGTACAATGTTTTTCAGAGGCAAGCTATGATAGATATAAAACAAGATTCAATATTTCATCTGTACACTAGAAATACAAGCTATGTTTTCGCACTTCTTCCGACAATGCTGCTTGAGCATGTCTACTATGGAAGAAGACTAAGAGATCCATTCTTCAGTCTATCAGCCATAAAAGAGAAGCATATCTTAGCAGCAGGAAGATCTACAAGAGCCAATAGAGATTATGAAATTTCAGAGAGCGATACACTCCTAGAGCTGAACAGAGAGGGCAAGGGAGATTATAGAACTCCCTCTATTGCTGTAAGCTTCAATGAGGGAGGAGAAAGAACTCTTAATCTCAAATACATCGGACACAAGGTACAGGATGGGATAATAAGATTCCGTGGTCCCGTTATGCCACAGGCACTCGGAAGCGAGACAGATGCTTCAGCTCTCGAGATCTACTATAAAGACGAAGAGGCTGGCATAAAGGTAATTGACTACTACACTGTCTTTGAAAAAGCAGATGTTATTACAAGGCGCAGGACTGTAATAAATGAAGCTGATAACACTATAACACTCAGAGCCTTGGCATCTGGTACAATTGATTTCAGAGAAAAAGACTTCAGAGTTCATACCTTCCAGGGAGCATACCTAAGAGAGAACCATGAAGTAATCACAGATGTGAGGGAAGGCACATATATAACAGAATCAAGACATCTATCATCAGGACCAGAGGCGAACCCGGGCTTCATACTTGAGAATGATGAGGGTGCATATGGCTTTAATCTTATATATTCCGGTGCTCATAGAGAGTCTGTAACAAGGACAGCATTTGGACTTACTCATGTAGTTTGGGGCATCAATCCAGATATGTTCTCATGGCAGCTTGAAAAGGGCGAGAGCTTTGAGAGTCCAGAGGCTTTAATGATGTACTCACCTACTCTTTCAGGCCTAGCTGAGATATCTCATAGCTTTATCGAGAATCACATAAGACGTGGGCTCTGGAAGAACAGAATGAAGCCATTGATGTTCAATACCAAGGAATCAATGGGCTATAGCGTCAATGAAAAGAACATCTCACTTGCTGCTAGAAAAGCAAAGGAGCTTGGATTTGAAGGGCTTATCATTGATGATGGCTGGTTTGGAGCAAGGCGCAATGATAGAACAAGCCTCGGAGATTGGTATGCAAATACAATGAAGTTTCCATCAGGGCTTGTAGCAACCTCCAATGAGATACATCTCAATGGATTACTATTCGGGCTATTTGTTGAGCTTGAAGCTATTAGCGTACATAGCGAGCTTTATAGGCGTCATCCAGATTGGGCTATTGGAAGGGACGCAGAAAGGAATGCATTCTCACACTATGAGGAGCTATTGGATCTTACAAGAGAGGATGTGCAGAATTGGGTTATAGATACTATCAACAACCTCGTATATATATCGAAGGTAGATTATCTCAAGCTTGATATCACAAGACTCTCTTCAGACCTATATTCCCATAAGACTATAAAAGACTATGGCTCCTTTGCTCATCTATATATGCTTGGGCTTTATAGAATACTGGACTCAATAACAAAGAAGAATCCTCAGCTCTACATCGAGAGCAGTGCATCAGGCGGCTCAAGATTTGATCTTGGAATGCTATCCTATTCTGCAGCTATCAGCTCAAGTGAGAACAGCGATGTATATTCAAGGCTCAAGACTATTGAAGGCCTTACTCGTTTGTATCCTCTATCTGTAATCGCAGCAACAATAACACCTTCTCCTAATAAGCTTAGCGAGAGAATAATAGATGATGAGACCAAATTCAATGCATCTTTATTCGGCGCACTCTCATACTCTGTTGACATACTAAAGATGGAGAGAGATGCAGAGAAAAGACTTATAAGCCAGATTGACTTCTATAAGGCATACAGACCACTGCTTCAATTAGGATCAATATCAACAAAGGAAGAAGGAGAGCGAACTATCTGGATAGTCTATAACAGCGATAGATCAACTATCATTGTGCTTTACTTCCAGAGACTCAGAGAACTTAATACAACTGCAGAGAAGCTGAAGATAAGAGAGGCTAATGAAAACTATGACTATCAGTTCTTTGCACGTGATCACTATAAAAGCGAAGTCGAGGAGCTGCTCTTCCCTCAGGAGCCTGAATGCTATAACATTTCTGGAGATAGTCTTAAGTGGGCAGGAATATCTCTTATAGAGAAGCTATCCGGCACAGGAAGAAGAGATGGAATGAGAAACCTTCCAGACTTCTCATCAAGACTATATATCATAAAAAAGGTTGTGGATTAAATTGAATAATATCGTAGTAGCAGGTGCTGGCGTATTCGGCACCGCAATAGCAGAACGTCTCTCCTGGAATAGGGAAAACAAGGTAACCCTTCATACAATCGAGAAGGATGTAGAGAAGGATATCAACGAGAACCATAAGAACTCCAAGTACTTTCCTACCAGATTCTTAAATAGCTCAATAGAGGCTACAAGCAATGACGACATATTTGAGAATGCAGAGATCATAATGCTTGTTCTTCCTTCAAAGGTAATAGTACCCTTCTCTGAAAGAATAAAGGCTAAGGTCAAGGGCGATCCTCTTGTAATCAACCTGGCAAAGGGAATGAGCGACGAAGGGGCATTCATTACAGAGGATATTCCCTTTAAGCGCACAGCAAGCATGAAGGGACCTTCCTTTGCGATTGAAACTATAAATGGCTTCCCTACTTCATTCACCTTCGGAGGAAAGAAGGAGGACTTCGATTATTTCAAGAATACTATCCTTCCAGAGACAGGCTTTACTCTAGATTACTCTGAGGATGTAAGGGCTGTAGAGCTTCTATCAATATTGAAGAATATGTATGCTATCGCAATTGGACTCGTATCAGGAAAGTATAATAGCCCAAACGTAGACTTCCTTGTTTACACAAAGGCTGTAAATGAGATGAGAGAGCTTCTGAAGATGTATGGCTGCGACAGTGAGATAATCTTCAGATACTCAGGCATCGGAGACCTTGGACTCACAGCTCTCAATGATCTATCTAGAAACAGAACCTTCGGCATGCTTATAGGCAAGGGCTTTAGCTTCAATAGCCAATCAAACTCATCAACTGTAATTGAGGGACAGAGAACGATCAAGCTTATAGGCGAGTTCACAAGAGAGTGTGGTGTTGCAGAAAAATTCCCTCTAGTACAGGCTCTTTATCGTCTGCTCTATGAGGGAAGCTCCTTGAATGATTATATAATCAACGCTTTGAAGTAAGTGAGAACGTAACTATTACGCTATCGCGTATTGTTATCGCATCAGCATAGTACTCAGTGCTTGATGAAGAGGCTTTGGCTTCAAAGAGCATTGAGTTATCATAACGCGGACTATTCAGGGAAGGTGTTCCATCGCTTATTGCTATGACGCTCTCAATATCATAGCCAAGAGCCTCAGCATAGGTTCTAGCCTTCTCTTCTGCGTTTAATACAGCAAGCTCTCTTGACTCTTTGATCTCATCTCCTTTATCGCTCTTATCAAGAGCTATAGAAGAGATTGAAAGTCCATCAATAGCTGCAAGCTTCTCAAATACAAGACCAGCCTTATCTAGATCATATAGCTTGATATCTACACTCTCGCTAGCACTCTGTCCCTTAAGCTCTCTCTTTCCATCAATCCATTCATAATAAGGATTGATTGAGATATAGCTTGTTGTAATATCTTCATCAATAACACCAAACTCTGCTTTCAGAGTATCTAAGGCACTGTTTATCATAACGCTTACAGTACCTCTTGCCTCCTCTGCACTATCCTTGACAGAGCTTGCGTAGAGAGTAAATGAAGCAACATCAGCCTTTGCTCTCACTACACCCTCTCCAGATACTGTCACACTCTTATTATTCTCTTTAAGCGTCGAGCATGACATTAGCATTAAAGCTATTGCTAAAACCAATGCTATTCTTTTCATAAGCGCTCCTATTTCTTCTTAGAGGGACAATTTGATGAACAGCTACTGCAAGCACTCGGGGAACAGAAGGAGGTACCTAAAAATGATGTATCTCTGCTTGTTGAGCATGCCGTACCATAATTGATCTTATCAGCAATCTTCTTAAAGGCATCTCGAGAAGGATGAACACCATCCTCCTTCGCCCAATTCTCTCCATTGTCCTCAGCCTCGCATAGCTCAACCTCCATTGGTATTGCACCTAGGAAAGGAACGTGCATCTCAGAGCACATCCTCTTGCCGCCATCCTTTCCGAATATGTATATCTCCTTTCCGCAATGAGGGCACTTCAGGCCAGACATATTCTCGATGACTCCAATGATTGCCATTCCGCACTTTCTTGCAAATGTAACACTTCTCTTTGAGTCTAGAACTGCAACAGCTTGTGGAGTTGTAACTATGATTGCACCAGTTAGAGCAGGAATAGCTTGGATTACAGTGAGCTGCTCATCTCCTGTTCCTGGAGGTGTATCTATCAATAGATAGTCCAGATCTCCCCACTCAGTATCACCTAAAAATTGCCTTATTGCGCTATTTTTCATAGAGCCGCGCCATATCACTGGTGCCTCTGGATCCTCTAAGGCGAATGACAGGGACATGACCTTAAGTCCCTTTCTGACTTCAACTGGGTACATTGTAACTCCATCTGGGCTTGATAGCTCCATCCCCTCAGCTCCGAACATCTTCGCAACATTAGGTCCATGAAGATCTACATCAAGCACACCTACAGTGCATCCCATATCTACTAGCTCATTGGCTAAATTGACAGTTACAGTAGTCTTTCCAACTCCGCCCTTGCCGCTCATTATCATGATTTTGCGGCCGATTCTATCCATTCTAGCCGTTATCTTCTTGTTTTGCTGCTCATATTCGTCGATATGATTTTCTCCTGCCATAAAAAACTCCTTCTTATAAGATAGCACCAAAGCTGATATATGAAAACGATAGCATCTGTAAACCTTATTTAATTCATTGTAATCTTTAGCTATAAAAGCAATTAAGTGCTCTGAAAATAACGAAAAACAAATACAGATTGTTGAATTATAAATATTGTTTCTGCTATAGTAGAAACTGAAAGCTTAATATTTTAGATAGGAGTTTGATAATGTTAGCATTACTAGTCAATCTGCCTAAGGATCAGCTTATTCAGCAGATCAAGGATGGCGGAGTATTAATGTTACTTGGAATGTGTACAGTTTTCTTCTTCCTAGTCATTCTCATATATGCAACAAAGCTTATGAGTAAGATTGTAGGTAGAATCAAGCCAGCACCAGCACCAGTAGCTAAAAAGAATGCTGAGAGCGCAGCACCAAAAGCAGCGAATAACGATGCAATGGCAGCCGCAGCAATCGCAGCAGCTTGGGACAAGTCAAACAAGTAAAAACGGGGTTAGAACAAAAAATGAGTAAGAAAAAAGTAAACTTTATGTGTACAGCATTCAGAGACGGCTTCCAGTCTGTCTTTGGCGCTAGAGTATTCACAAAAGATTTCATGCCAGCTGTAGAAGCAGCAAGAAAGGCGGGAATCACACACTTTGAGGCAGGTGGCGGTGCACGCTTCCAGGCTCTCTACTTCTATACAAACGAAGATGCATTCAAGATGATGGATACCTTCAGAGAGGTAGCAGGCCCAGATGCTAACCTTCAGACACTCGCAAGAGGCGTTAACGTAGTAGGCCTTGATTCTCAGCCAAGAGATATGATCAAGCTTCATGCAAAGCTATTTAAAAAGCATGGCATGACAACAATCAGAAACTTCGATGCTCTTAACGATGTAAACAACCTTATTGATTCAGGTAAGGCTATTGTAGATGCAGGACTTAAGCACGAAGTAACTGTAACAATGATGTCTCTTCCAGAGGGTGTTACAGGCGCTCATAACCCAGACTTCTATGAAAGAATATTAAAAGAGATTCTCGATGCAGATATTCCATTCGATTCTCTTTGCTTCAAGGATGCTTCAGGTACTTCTACTCCAGCAACTGTTTACGAGACAGTTAAGAGAGCTAGAAAGCTCATCGGAGACAAGAAGACTATCGTATTCCACTCACATGAGACAGCTGGTGTTTCTATTGCACAGTATCTAGCAGCACTAGAGGGCGGAGCTAATCAGCTTGACCTCTCAATGTCTCCAGTATCTGGCGGTACATGCCAGCCTGATATCATCACAATGTGGCATGCACTTCGTGGTACAGACTATGACCTCGGTGTAGATATCAACAAGATCAAGGAAGCTGAGCATGTATTTGAATCCTGCATGGCTGACTACTTTGTCCCACCAGAGGCAGAGAAGGTAAATCCAAATATTCCATTCTTCCCACTTCCAGGTGGTGCTCTAACAGCTAATACCCAAATGCTCAGAGATAACAACCTCATGGATAAGTACCCACTTATCGTTGAAGCTATGGGAGAAACAGTAGCTAAGGGCGGTTTCGGTACTTCTGTTACTCCTGTTTCTCAGTTCTACTTCCAGCAGGCATTCAATAACGTAATGTTCGGACCATGGAAGAAGTTCGCTGAAGGCTATGGCAAGATGGTTCTTGGCTATTTCGGCAAGACTCCAGTTGCACCAGATCCAGAGGTAGTAAAGCTTGCTTCAGCTGCTCTTAAGCTCGAGCCTACAAAGGAGAAGGTTGTTGATCTCAACGACAAGGATCCAAACAAAGGCATCAATGCTGCCAAGAAGATGCTTGAAGCGGCAGGTCTTCCAGAGACAGATGAGAACATCTTCATTGCAGGTGCTTGCAAAGAGAAGGGCATCCTTTATCTTACAGGAAAAGCTAAGGTCAATGGCGTTAGACTCAAGAGCCAGATGGCTGATAAGAAGGCTCCAGCAGCTTCAGGTGCAGATAAGAATGGCGAATACACAGTTACACTCAATGGTGCTGAGTATGGCGTTAAGATTTCTGGCGACAAGGCTACAGTTAACGGCGTAGAGTATCCACTTTCAATCGTTAACGGACTTAAGGCAGCAGCAGCTCCAGCAGCTTCTGTAGTAGTTACAGGCTCTGAAGAGGTTAAGGCTCCAATGCCAGGCCTAGTTCTACGCATCAACGCTAAGGTTGGCGATATGGTAAAGAAGAACGACATCATCATGGTAATGGAAGCTATGAAGATGGAGAACGAAATCTACGCTCCATGTGATGGTAAGATCACTTCTATTGCAGTATCTCAGGGCCAGCAGCTTCAGGCAGGCGACAGCCTCATGACAATCGGTGGCACAGTCGTTGCAGCAGCTCCTGCAGCTCCAAAGGCTGAAGAGGTTAAGAAAGCAGAGTCTCCAAAGGCAGAGGTTAAGGCAGCTGCTCCAGCAGGCGGTGAGCAGATTCTCGCTCCAATGCCAGGCTTAGCACTTCGCTTTAACGTAAAGCAGGGACAGGCTGTTAAGAAGAATGATGTTCTCATGGTAATGGAAGCTATGAAGATGGAAAATGAAATCTATTCTCCATGCGATGGAACTGTAGCATCTATCAATGTTAACCAGGGCGATCAGCTTCAGGCTGGTGACCTATTGATGGTTATAGCTTAAGGAGTAGTAAATGAACGCAATTTTAGCCGGTCTTTCCTCACTCTTGCAGACAACTGGTATCGTAGGCTTTGCTGGTCCAGATGGATGGAAGAATGTCATCATGATTCTTGTTGGCTTCCTTCTTCTCTATTTGGCTATCAAGAAAGGCTTCGAGCCACTTCTATTAATTCCTATTGCAATGGGCTGTATTCTTTCAAACATTCCATTTGCATATATTGCTAGCGTAGATCCATCAAGTGGAGACGCTGGATTTATCAAGATTCTCTATGATGCTGGTATTGAGTCAGGTCTATTCCCTATTCTCATCTTCATGGGTGTAGGTGCCATGACAGACTTCGGACCACTCATTGCTAACCCTAAGACACTTTTATTAGGTGCAGCAGCTCAGCTTGGTATCTTCACAGCTCTTATCGGTGCTCTATTGCTTTCCTTCATACCTGGAATCAACTTCAACTTAAACGTTGCAGCTTCTATTGGTATCATCGGAGGTGCAGATGGTCCTACAGCAATTTATGTAACTAGCCGCCTAGCTCCAGAGTATCTTGGCTCTATCGCTGTTGCAGCTTATTCCTATATGGCACTTGTACCAATCATTCAGCCACCTATCATGAAGGCTCTTACAACAAAGGAAGAGAGACTTATCAAGATGCAGCAGCTGAGACCAGTATCAAAGACAGAGAAAATCATCTTCCCTATCCTTGTTATCACTCTCTGTGCTCTTCTTCTTCCTTCTGCTTGCCCACTTATCGGTGCATTGATGTTCGGTAACCTCGCTAAGGAGTGTGGCTGTACTGCTCGTCTTGCAGATACAATGTCTAATGCTCTCATGAATACTGTAACAATCATGCTTGGCCTCTCTGTAGGCTCTAAGATGGCTGCTGATAGATTCCTCAACCTTGAGACTCTCGGCATCCTGCTTCTTGGTATGGTTGCATTCGGTGTAGGCACTGCAGGTGGCGTACTTCTTGCAAAACTCATGAACAAGGTTTCAAAGACTCCTATCAACCCACTTATCGGTGCAGCTGGTGTATCAGCAGTACCTATGGCTGCTCGTGTAGCTAGTAAGGTTGGACAGGAAGAGGATCCTCAGAACTTCCTATTGATGCATGCTATGGGACCAAACGTATCTGGCGTTATTGGCTCTGCAGTTGCAGCAGGTGTTCTGCTCTCTGTTATTCCTAACATGCTTGCAGCTGTAGTATAATAGGATAAAGATTCTATAAAGGCTCTCACTTCGTGGGAGCTTTTTCTTTGCCTGATTAAAGCAAAACCTTTTAACTTTATTTAATGGTTTTTATCAATACCGTTAAAGATTCTTTAAATGTTTCGAACTATATGCTATTATTTTTTCATGGATGACATCAAAGAAAAGCTTAAAGAAATCATAGTTACAAATCAAAGCCTACTCCCTGTAACAGACCTTATTAAGAGAGATATTGAAATTGAGAGACTAAACAAAAAGGCTACCATAGTACTAGGCATCAGGAGATCAGGTAAGACATCGCTCTTGCTTGAATATATCAGTAGTTTAATCAACAGTGGCCTTGATAAATCCCAGATATGCCACATAGATTTCTCAGATGATAGACTAATGGATCTTAACCTGCATGAACCCTCTCTCTTTGTTGATGCATACTATGAGCTGTTTCCTGAAGCTCATAGCAAGAAGGTTTACTTCATCCTTGACGAAATACAGCATCTCAGTAATTGGGAGCTTGTCATTAATAGACTTCAAAACACAGAGAATGTAGAAATCAATATTACAGGATCAAGCTCAAAGCTCCTCCTTCATGATACCTCAAGCATACTTGGAGGCAGAAAGCTAGGATGGGAGATCTATTGTTATTCCTATAGAGAATTCCTTAAAGCTAATAATGTAGATTTGCATGTTAATGAGACTAAGGAAATCAAGGACAGAAAGATTAATCTATTTGGTAAGTATCTTGAAGTTGGAGGATTTCCTGAAGCGCTATTATTCTCAAAGGAATCATCAAGGAATGTATTCTTCCAGAATATAAGCAATGATATAGCATTCAGAGATATAGTTCTAAGACATGATGTATCTAAGCCAGAGGCTCTAAAAAGCATTTTGCTTATACTATACTCAATGATGTCCTGTCCGATGTCTGAAAGCAAACTATACCAAAGGCTGCAAGGGATGAGAGTAAAGGTATCAAAGCCAATCATGTCTTCTTATCTAAGTTATATAGAGGAGTCATACACGGTCTACTTCGTCAGCATAAGAAGCTACAATTTAGCTATACAAGCCACAAACCCTAAAAAGATCTACATAGCAGACCATGCTCTTGCGGCTTCTATTACAG
>CAVHSB010000054.1:7506-13040 GCA_963638635.1 Flexilinea sp. | reverse complement strand
TGATGCTATGAAGAGCAGAAGAGGAAAACGAGGCAGGCCAAAGAAAACTGAATAGCGCTGAGTGAAATTGTCACATAGCGGCTTTTCTGAGCTATACTTGAGTTATAATTATCTTTTGATGCTGGTTGATAGCCGCTCCTAAATTGAATAAGCAGTGAAAATACGCTGTACAACAAAATCCATGCACAAGAGTCTAAAAAGCAATGTTTTTTTTGTTACAATAACCTCTTGCATTTGTTAAATATATATTATATCTTTGTGTCTGCTTTTGCATTATACAATAGACGGGCGGTTAACTCAGCGGGAGAGTGTCACGTTGACATCGTGGAAGTCGCCAGTTCAATCCTGGCATCGCCCAGATTTGCATCTTCTTAATGGAAGGTGCTTTTTTTTATCAAAATATATTGACAGATACCATAATAGGGTATTAAATAAAGGTGATTATAACCCCTAGGTGGGTATGGAGGAATTATGGATTGCTGTCATAAAACAAAAATCAGAAGTGAAGAAGAATTGAAGAGTTTAGATAATAGACTTGCAAGAATTGAAGGTCAGGTAAGAGGCATAAGAAAAATGCTAGCTGAATCTGCATATTGTCCAGATATTCTCATACAATGCGCAGCAGTAAACAGTGCAATGAATGGATTTGAAAAGGAATTACTGGTTGCTCATTTAAAGAGCTGTGTTGTTGAGGATATCAGAAGCGGAAAGGATGATGTTATCGATGAGCTTGCTGATACTCTTAAGAGGCTCATGAAATGAAATTCAATGTGACAGGAATGTCGTGTGCTGCGTGTCAGGCCCATGTCGAGAATGCTGTCAGCAAAATCGATGGCGTTACATCATGTTCTGTATCTCTATTGACTAATTCTATGCAAGTAGAGGGATCAGCAGCCTCAGAGGCCATAATCGATGCTGTTGAGAGGGCAGGCTATGGTGCAAGCTTAGATGGCGATAAAGCATCAGACAGTAAGAGCTCCCTTGAGAGTAGTCTTGAGGATAAGGAAAGCCCAAAGATTATGAAGAGGCTTATAGCTTCTGTTGTATTGATGCTAATATTAATGTATTTCTCAATGGGCCATTTGATGTGGTCATGGCCAGCACCTGCTTTTTTAAGCGAGAATCCATTGAATGCAGCACTCTTTGAGCTTCTTATTACAACTGCTGTTATGATAATCAACCAGCATTTCTTTATAAGCGGCTTCAAAGCATTGCTATCAAGAGCACCTAATATGGATACATTGGTATCCTTGGGTTCTGCTGCATCTTACTTTTATTCTATTGCTTTGATGTTCCAGATGAATCACCATATGGCAGAGGGTCATATTGAGCATAGCATTCATATGCTTCATGAGCTCTACTTCGAATCTGCTGCAATGATTCTCACTCTTATAACAATAGGAAAGCTTCTTGAGGCAAAGAGCAAGGGAAGAACGACAAATGCGCTTAAGTCTCTTCTGAGTCTATCTCCAAAAAGTGCGATAGTCTTAAGAGATGGAAAAGAAATTGAGCTTGCCGCAGCAGATGTCCTAGTCGGTGATATCTTAGTAGTCAAGCCTGGCTCTTCAATAGCTGCAGATGCAATAGTGGTAGAGGGATCAAGCTCTGTAAATGAAGCATCTCTTACTGGCGAATCTGTTCCTGTTGATAAGGAGACAGGCGATAGAGTCTCAGCGGGAACAATCAATACATCTGGTTATCTTAAATGCAGAGTAACAGAGGTCGGTGACAAAACAGCACTATCAAAGATAATTAAATTAGTATCTGATGCTGCAGGATCTAAGGCTCCTATTGCTAAAGCAGCTGATAAGGTATCTGCAGTATTCGTACCTGCTGTTATGGTTATAGCATTAATATCCTTTGTCTCATGGCTAATTGCTGGAAAGGAGTTTTCATATGCGCTCTCAAGAGGCATATCAGTACTTGTTATAAGCTGTCCATGTGCACTAGGCCTTGCAACCCCTGTTGCTATAATGGTCGGATCAGGCCTGGGTGCAAAGAATGGAATACTCTTTAAAAGTGCCGCATCCCTTGAGGAAACTGGCCGTGTAAGCATTGTAGCTCTTGATAAAACAGGTACAATCACAACAGGTGAGCCATCTGTTACAGGTATTTACCCAGCACCTGGTATATCAGAAGAAGAATTATTGAAAATAGCTTCCTCTGTTGAGGCGCGAAGCGAACATCCGCTTTCAAAGGCAATAATAAAGGATGCTGCTCATAAGAATATAAGCTACAGCGAGGCAGAGGATTTTAAGGCGCTTCTTGGATCTGGTGTTACTGGCAAGGTTGATGGAAGGACTGTATTAGGAGGAAATTCAAAGCTCATAAAGAATATTCCAGAGAACTTTGAAGCATTATCAGAAAAGCTTTCTGAAGAAGGTAAGACTCCTCTTTATTTTACATTGGATGGAGCATTTATAGGTATTATTGCTGTTGCAGATACCATAAGAGAGGATAGCAGAAGGGCTATAGAGGAGCTTAAGGGCCTTGGTATTAAGGTTGTAATGGTAACAGGCGATAACGAAAGAACTGCCAAAGCTATAGGAAGTGAAGCCTCCGTTGATGAGGTTATAGCAGGAGTCCTTCCTGAAGAGAAAGCAAATGTCATAACAGCTCTTAAGAGAGAAGACAAGGTAATGATGGTCGGAGATGGCATAAATGATGCACCTGCTCTCACTGTTGCCGATATTGGAGTATCAATCGGAAGTGGTACAGATGTCGCAATAGAGTCTGCTGATGTGATCCTGATGAAGAATACTCTTCTAGATGCGAGTGCTGCTATAAGGCTTTCGAGAAGAACTCTCAGAAATATACATGAGAATCTATTCTGGGCATTCTTCTATAATAGCCTAGGAATACCTCTAGCGGCAGGATTGTTCATTCCTCTATTTGGATGGACCCTCAATCCGATGCTTGGAGCTTTGGCGATGTCGCTATCAAGCTTCTCGGTTGTGTCTAATGCATTAAGACTCAATCTTGTTAAGGTATATGACTCTTCAAGGGATAAGAAGAGAAGGAATAAGGTTAAAAATAAGGAGAATAGCAACATGGAAAAGACAATGTATATTAAAGGCATGATGTGCTCGCATTGTGAAGCGACTGTTAATAAGGCTCTTATGTCAATTGATGGAGTAGAGAGCGCAGTAGCAAATCACGAAAAGGGTACAGCTGTAGTTATACTCAATAAGGCTGTGTCAGATGATGTATTAAAGAGTGTAGTAGAGGCTAAGGATTATACTGTAACTGAAATAAGGTAAGACACTTGTAAAATATAAGAAGATATAATACTCTTTGGTTAGTTATAACTAACCGAGGAGTGTTTTATGTTAAGAAAGAGGTTTAAGCTTGGGTCTCTGTATGCTTTATCCTTGATAGTAGCGACTGTGCTTCTCATAGCCTTGGATAGGCTAGCTCTTATATATAGCTATAGCGTTATAGCGCTTACTCCCTTCTTTGTCTTGATTGGTGCCTTTATGATTGCATCCTCAATAAAGATATATGTAAGAGCAAAGCTTATAGATATTCTCTATAAGGCAAGGCCAAGGTGTCTTATCATTGATGGAATATATAGCAGGACACGAAACCCAAGATATTGCTCGATACTACTTATCTCATCAGGCCTTCTATTGATTAACAGCAATATCATCCTATTCTTTCTTATTCCTCTATATTATGTGCTTCTATCGCTCATCATAATCCATAGAGAGGAGAGTGCTCATGAGAAAACCTTTGACAGAGAGTGGCTTCTTTATAAGAAAAGCGTAAATAGATTGATCCCATTCAGAGTATGTTTATCCAAATAATCATTTAAGCATATGGAATTAGATTATTAAGTATAGATTAATTTTTCGAATGTCCTTTGAAATATTGCTGATATTTTAATTTGTAATATGTAATTTTTTCAGAGTTGTATTGATTTTGACCCTTTCTTTTTGGTTGATTCTGAGGACTATAGGGGAAAGGCAATCGGAAATTACTCTGCTAACCTTTATATGGTAATCTCCTCTATCAGTTAAAAGGATTGGAGCTTGTGCTCCATTTCTTTTAAATAAGCTTTATTCCCTTTACGAATTTGCCGATTATTGCATCTCCTGGTGTTCTATATGAATACCACTCAAGTCTTTCTTCAATTGTTAGCTCAGAGAGAGATTTCTTTCTTGAATCTCTATCATCGATTATGAGAATATCTGCATCAAAGCCTTTCTCTATTGCGCCTGTCCTTCCAAAGAATGATCCAGATGAGAAGGATGCTAAGTAGAAGGCTTCTGAGAATGTTAAAGCCTTATAGCTATCATCGACATAGCGCCACCTGAGCTTGCTTTGTGTTATTGCTTCTGTCATTACTCTGAATAGAGATATCGTAGAGCCTCCTGCTATATCTGTTGCAAGTCCTGTCTTTATTCCTCTTTCTAGAAAAAGCTTAACAGGTGCAATGCCTGATGAGAGGTTGGCATTGGAAGATGGAGAGTGTGCGACATAGATGTTCTTAGCCTTGAGCAGCCTTAGTTCATCCTCATTTGGCCATACAACATGTGCCATTATTGTCTTATTGTCTCTGAATAGTCCTTTGCTATTATAGGTCTCGCTATAGCTAGCGCATGCTGGGCATAGCTCTTTTATCCACTCTATTTCGCTTTGATTCTCATCTAGATGCGATTGAACTGCAAGGTCATATTTATCGGCAAGCTCTCCAAGTCTTCCCATAAGCTCATCTGAGCAAGATGGTGTGAAGCGTGGTGTAATTATAGGCTTTATATTATTAAGCTTCTTCATCTCCTTTATATAGAGCTCGGTCTCGTTTATTGATTCGTCTGTAGCTTCAGATAGATATTCAGGAGAGTTTCTATCCATGTTTATCTTTCCTACATAGCCTGCAAGTCCTGCTTTCTCTAGCTTCTGAGAGAGCAATAAATCTGCATTCCTATGGATTGTTCCGAATATAGCAGCTCTCGTTGTTTCGCTCTTTTTGAGATCATTTACAAAGATAGAGTAGGCTTTATCTGCATATTCAAGGTTCCTGTATTTAGCTTCCTCTGGGAATGTATAGGTATTGAGCCAATCAAGGAGCTCCAGGTCCATATGGAGTCCTGCAAATTGGTATTGCGGTGCATGTATATGAAGATCTGAAAGTCCTGGTGTAATAAGCTTACCGCTATAGTCAAGCGTTTCATCTGCTTTAACATCTGGCTTTTCAGCTGATACGTTTTCTATAACACCATTCTTGATATAGATCCATCCATCCTTAATTGATTTAAGTGCTTTATCTTTGCCTGATGTTATGATATCGCCATGGATTAAGAGCGTCATATATGCCTCCAATATTGCTTATTGCAATACGTAGCATGACTATTATCGGCAGCCAGTAGAGACATCCAACCATATTATGGATTTATACGACAGTTATAAGCTTAGGCTGAATAGTTATTAAAAGCAACATAAATTTCAAAATGAACATTTGTTGTGTTTTTATGGAAAATCTTTGTTAATTCTATGTTAAATGATTCGAAAGTCTTTTGTTGATTTCTCTATAT
>CAVHSB010000054.1:0-7496 GCA_963638635.1 Flexilinea sp. | reverse complement strand
ATATTCTGAAATCTAAAGTAAAATAGATGTCATGAATACAGAATTGATTTATCAGATTATCATGATTTTCGTCGGTATTCTATTAATCTACCTGGCAATCAAGAAAGAGATGGAGCCTACGCTTCTTCTTCCTATGGGCTTTGGTGCTATTCTTGTAAATCTGCCTGGTTCAGTAATAGCTGACGAAATCGGCATTCTTACTTGGCTCTATAACTTCGGTATAGACAAGTATGAGGTGTTCCCGCTTCTGTTATTTATCGGAATCGGTGCGATGATTGACTTCGGTCCGCTTATCCAGAAGCCATGGCTTATCTTTGTCGGAGCTGCAGGTCAGGGTGGAATATTCCTATCAATGATGCTTGCATCTTTCTTCTTCCCACTCAATGATGCTGCATCCATCGGTATTATCGGTGCTGCTGATGGTCCTACTGCGATATTGGTCTCACAGAGACTTAACTCCCAATTCATAGCTCCTATTCTTATTGTAGCTTATTGCTATATGGCGCTTGTTCCAATCATCCAGCCTTTAGTATTGAAGGCTACTACAACAAAGAAAGAGCGTGAGATCAAGATGACCTACTCATCTCAGTCTATCTCTAAGACTACAAAGATCATCTTCCCAATAGCTGTAACAATCATCTGCTCTTTAATGGCTCCAGATTCTGCTGCGCTAGTTGGTATGCTGATGTTCGGAAACCTTCTAAGAGAGTGTGGTGTTCTGGATTCTCTTTCTAAATCAGCACAGGATGTTCTCTCTCCGCTTATCTCTCTTCTCCTTGGTCTTTCTATTGCACCTATGATGAGAGGTCCAGAGCTTCTTTCCTATACAACCCTGATGATCATAGCATTTGGTCTATTGGCCTTCATCTTTGATACGGCCTGTGGTGTATTCTTCATCAAGATAGCTAATTTATTCCTACCAAAGGATGCTAAGATGAATCCGCTTATTGGCGGTGCTGGGATTTCAGCATTTCCAATGTCATCCCGTGTAGTCCAGAAGGTTGGCAATGAGGCAAATAGACAGAACCATCTGCTTCCATTTGCACTTGGTGCTAACGTAGCAGGACAGATTGGATCTGTTCTTGCTGGTGGACTTATTCTTTCGATGTTCCAGTGATAAGGAGAGATTATGTTTGGTTTTCATGTAGCAGATAACACAGCACGAAGCGTTCTTGAAGCTGTTCAATATGGATTTCTGGCTTGGGCTCTTCTTGCTCTTTCAATGGGTATAATCTTCTTGGTAGTTTTTGTACTCAATAAGATTTCAAAGAAAAAGGGAAAGGATAAATAGCTTTTTCTAAACAATTTAAGCTCTCTGCGGAAAGAGAGCTTATTTTTTTGCAAATAATAACAGACAAACCAATAAAACTTTGTTATCTATAAGTAAGAGGTAAAAGAATGGATTTTCTCAAAGAGGTAAAGGAAGTATCGGTATCTGTGCTCCCTATTGCACTCATTGCAATTGTGCTGGGGCTTGTCTTTTCAGTCTTTGCTACGTCTAGCGTAAGCATTGCACAATTCATTATGTCTGTTGTCTTTGTGATATTCGGGCTTTCTTTGTTCTTGCTTGGCATCAACATGGGCTTTGTGCCAGTTGGCAACCATTTGGGATCAGCTATCACTGCTAAGAAGAATATACTTCTTATCGTGATTGTAGGCCTAGCTCTTGGTGTCATCATTACAATAGCAGAGCCGGATGTGGAGGTTCTTACAGAGCAGGTGCATCAGATAAACCCGAATCTATCTAAGACGCTGCTGACGCTTGCTATTGCATTCGGAGTCGGCGTGTTTGTTGCGATTTCATTTTTAAGAACAATCACGGGCTTTTCGATGAAGATTTCCTTTGCAATTGGTATTTTTATGCTATTTGCAGTTGCTGCCTTTGTTCCTGAATTCTTCAGGGCAGTAGCCTTTGACTCTGGCGGAGCTACAACCGGGCCTATGGCTGTTCCCTTTATAATGGCGCTTGGTATGGGTGTAACATCAGCTATGGGACACAATGAGGAGGATTCCTTTGGCTATGCAGGTCTTGCATCAGTTGGTCCTGTTTTGTTTGTTCTTATCTTGGGCGCAGTAAGCAAGGGTGAGATAAATGCGAATATAACAGCATCAGAGAATCCTGCGTTGTTTGCTCTGTTTCTTCAGATGATTAAGGAGGTCGCAGTATCTCTATTGCCTTTGATAATCATAGCTATAATAGTGCAGTTGTTTTTTATGAAGCTGCCTCCTATCAAGGCTATGAGAATGTATATTGGTATTGTATATACCTTCGTTGGCATGACCTTCTTTTTGTTTGCTGTTAAGAGCTCCTTCATGCCAGTTGCTACAGCACTGGGTAAAGAGATTGCCAATGTTGGCTCCTGGGCTCTTCTGCTGACTGGCTTGGTACTTGGCGCAACAGTAGTTCTTGCTGAGCCTGCTATATGGGTTCTTACAGAGCAGGTTGAGGAGGTAAGCCAGGGAAGAATAAGACGTGGCGTAATGCTTCTGTTTATATGTGTCGGTGTTGCAAGTGCTGTTCTTTTAGCTCTTCTCAGAATAATGAATGGAACCTCTATAATGGTATTCCTGCTTACTGGCTATGGTATAATTCTATTGATCATGCCATTTACCCCAACCTTGTTCGTTGGTATTGCCTTTGACTCTGGCGGAGTAGCAACAGGTCCTATGTCTTCGACCTTCCTGCTTCCATTTGTTATTGGAGCTGCAAGCGTGGTATCTGGAGATATAAGCTCTGCATCATTTGGAATGATAGGTCTTATTGCAATGATGCCAGTTCTTACAATTGAGATTCTTGGTCTTATCTATAAGGTCGTATCTAAGAAGGGGGGAGAGAAGAAATGAAAGGCTATATGATGATTGCTATAGTAAATAGAGGTACAGGAGATAGCATAATGGCAGCTGCTAGAGAGGCTGGAGCTCCTGGTGGAACTATAGCTAATGCAACTGGTACAGCTACATCTACTATAATGGCTGCGCTGGGACTTGGCGATAAGCAGAAGGAGATTCTCTATTCAATGATCAGAGAGGATCAATTAGAGGCTGTAGAGAAGGCTATAAGCGGTGTAAAGACTAAGGGCGTTGTGCTGTTTCTTGATTGCAGAGGAAAGGAGATTGATGCTATGGATAATGCTAAATGGACAATGATTGAGGTTATTTCAGAGAAGGGCTATGCAGAGGATATCATGGCTGCAGCTAGAAAGGCAGGTGCTAAGGGCGGCTCTATAGTTATTGCTCATGGAACGGCTAAGGATGAGGATGCTAAATTCTTCGGACGTCCTATAGTAAACGATAAGGAGATGCTTATTATAGTCGCTGAGCGTGATAAGGCTGATGATATTGAGAGAGCTATAGAGTCTATGGAGGTTCTCAAGGAGAAGGGTAAGGCTATACTCTTCCGCCTTCCTGTTTCATCCTTCAAGAACCTTGGTTAGAAAGATGTTTTTTCTGTGAAGTTTCTTATCTTTGGTTCTATTTCTTATTATCTTATGATAAATAAGCTATGACATTTTTAAGGGAGATATTTCTCCCTTTATTTTCTTTGAGGGCTCTATGATAAAAAATCTATTTTCAAGAGTAAGAGAATACAAAAAGGATGCGATAATCACACCTATATTGATGATTGGTGAGGTTGCCATGGAGGTGCTTATACCAACATTGATGGCGCTTATAATCGATAATGGCGTAGAAAAGGGCAATATATCATATGTTGTGATTGCTGCCTTTGTATTGCTTCTATGTGCTTTATTATCCTTGCTCTTTGGTGCCTTGGGCGCAAAAACGGGAAGCAAGGCCAGTGCAGGCTTTGCTACTAATTTGAGAAATGACATATATAGCAAGATAGAGGATATGTCATTTTCAGATATCGATAAATTCTCTACTTCATCCTTGATTACAAGACTTACAACAGATGTTCAATCGATACAGCAATCCTTCCAGATGTGCATCAGGATTCTATTCCGTGCTCCTGTGATGTTCTTATTCGCACTCATCATGGTATTAAAGAACGGTGCATCCATGATAGCTGTATTTGCTGTTGCTGTTCCTCTTGTTCTCTTTGGAATAATACTGATCTTCAATGCAACTAGACGTTATTTCGATAATGCCTTCAAGGCCTATGATAAATTCAATATGGCAGTTCAGGAGAACCTTACAGGTATCAGGACAGTTAAGGCCTATGTAAGAGAGGCCTTAGAGAAGACTAAGTTCAAAAAGACTGCTGATGAGATCAAATACAACTTCGAGCATGGCCAGAAGATAATGGCAATATCTATGCCGATGGTGCAATTGATCATTTATAGCTCTATGATTGCTATATCCTATCTTGGTGCTAAGTTCATCAATAATGGCACTATGCAGACTGGTGAGCTTATGAGCATCTATACATATGCAGGCCAGATTCTCTCTTCTCTTGTTATGTCAGGAATGATAGTCATAATGCTTTCAATGTCCTTCCCTGCCATGAAGAGAGTAAACGAGGTTCTTCTATATACTCCGACAATGGATAAGAATGAGAATGGTGAGAAGAGTGTAAGGGATGGATCTGTTGAGTTCGATCATGTCAACTTCGGCTACTCTGCCTCTTCAAGCGTGTTGAAGGATATTAACCTGAAGATAGATAGCGGCAAGATGGTTGGCATTCTTGGAACGACAGGCTCTGGAAAGACTACTTTGATCAGTCTCATTGCAAGACTGTATGATGTAGAGGATGGAGAGGTTAAGGTTGGTGGTAAGAATGTTAAGGAGTACAATCTCAGCTCTCTAAGAGATAGCGTTTCAATTGTGCTTCAGAAGAATCAATTGTTCTCTGGTACAGTTGCTGAGAATCTTAGGTGGGGCAATGAGAATGCAACAGAGGATGAGATGAGAAGGGCTCTTAAGGTTGCTTCTGCAGATTTCATCTTTGATGGAAAAGATGGCCTTGAATCTAGAGTAGAGCAGGGCGGTGCTAACTTCTCGGGCGGACAGAGACAGAGACTATGCATAGCCAGAGCGCTTTTGAAGAATCCTAAGATATTGATTCTTGATGACTCTACCAGTGCTGTAGATACTGCAACAGATAGATCTATAAGAGTTGCGCTTAAGAATGATGTAAACAATCTTACAAAGATCATAATCAGCCAGAGGATATCTTCAATTGAGGATGCAGATATGATCGTCATGATGGACAATGGCAGAATTGATGATATCGGAGGGCATGATGAGCTATTAGCGCGCAATGAGAGCTATAGGAACTTATATGAGACACAGTCTAAAGGAGTAGCTATAAATGGGTAAGATGAAATATGGCCAGAAGGCTAAACATCCAAAGAAGGCTATGCTTCGCCTTTTCAAGATGATTTTCGGCAAGAATCCTCTTCTTGTCGCATTCATTCTTGCATGTGTGCTTGTATCTTCCTTTGCAGCTGTATACTCTGCATCATTCATTGGTACATTCATAGATTCTATCGTCGCACCTCTTATTGGTGTTGCAGATCCTGATTTCACACCTGCTATCAATGCTCTTATAAAGTTTGGAGTGGTAGTATTGATCTCTACTGCAACCTCCTTTATTCTCTCCTATGTTATGGTTGGAGTTGCTCAAAGAGCGATATATAAGATAAGAATCGAGATGTTCGATAAGCTTGAGTCACTTCCTCTTTCTTACTTTGATCAGAATCCTCATGGCGCTATTATGTCTCGCTTCTCAAACGATACAGATACTCTTAACCAAATGATCTCAAATGGTCTTGTTCAGCTTTTGACTGCGGGTGTCACTCTTGTGATGATTGTTGCTGCAATGCTAATGAAGAGCTGGCTGTTGTCTATTATAGTGCTTGTGTTTGTTTTCCTTCTTTTGAAGGTTACAGGCTCAGTTGGTAAGAAGAGCAGCAAGGAATATCATAATCAGCAGAAGAATCTAGGAGAGGTGAATGGCTTCATTGAGGAGATGATCTCAGGTCAACGTGTAATAAAGGTATTTACGCATGAGGAGAAGAGCAAGGAGCAATTTGCAGAGCTTAATGAGAATTTAAGAGTTTCAATGACAAAGGCTAATGGGCTTGCTAACATGATGGGCCCTATATCCAACAACCTTGGGAATATCCAATACGTAGTTCTAGTAATAGTAGGCGCATTGATTGCTATCAATACTAAGGGCATATTCACTGTTGGAGCTCTTGCAGCTTTCCTGCAGCTATCTCGTTCGTTCTCAAATAACATAGGACAGATTACACAGCAATCGAATAACGTGTTGCTAGCTCTTGCTGGTGCCGAGCGCATATTCGAGCTTTTGGATCAGGAGAGTGAGAAGGATGAGGGTGCTGTAACTCTTGTAAATGTAAAGGAAGAGGATGGAGAGTTAATGGAGTGCGATGAGAAGTCTCATCTATGGGCATGGAAGCGTCAGGATGGCTCCTTGGTTCCTCTTAAGGGATCTATTGTAATGGATCATGTTGATTTCTCATATGTACCAGGTCATCCGATTCTTAAGGATATATCTCTATATGCAAAGCCTGGCCAGAAGATAGCATTCGTAGGTGCAACAGGTGCTGGTAAGACTACGATTACAAATCTTCTCAACAGATTCTATTCAATAGAGAAGGGAACAATTACCTTTGATGGCGTTGATATCAAGGATATAAGGCTCAGTGATCTGAGGCATTCCTTGGGCATGATTCTCCAGGATACAAACCTCTTTACTGGTACTATAAGGGACAACATAAGATATGGGCGTCTTGATGCGACAGATGAAGAGGTCATAGAGGCTGCTAAGCTTGCCAATGCTCATGACTTTATCATGATGATGAAGGATGGCTATGATACTGTAATTACAAACAATGGAGAGGGCCTCTCTCAAGGTCAGAGACAGCTACTCTCTATTGCAAGAGCTGCTGTTGCAGATCCTCCTGTGCTTGTCATGGATGAGGCTACATCATCAATCGATACTCATACAGAGCAGCTTGTACAGAAGGGTATGGATAGATTGATGGAGAATAGAACTGTATTTGTTATTGCTCATAGACTCTCTACTGTCAGAAACAGCAATGCTATTATGGTTCTCGACCATGGAAAGATAATAGAGAGGGGAGACCACGATGATCTGTTAAAGGAGAAGGGACTCTATTATAAGCTATATACTGGAAGCGTTGAGCTTCAATAAACAAAGAAGAAGAGGTGCCGATCTGGCACCTCTTTCTTTACTCTTCCTCAGAGCTTGTCTTTGCGTAAGCCAATGCTCTTACTGCATTGTCGAACTTCTGGAATTTGCCATTCTTCAAGTGTATTACTACTCTTGTCTTCTGGTTCTCTGAGACCTTGATTATGTATTCAACTGCCTCAAGTTTTGTCTTGAAGTATTTGATTACCTTTGTGCTTCCCTGTCTCTTTACGCCCCAGCCCTTGCCTTCAACGAAGCTAAGCTCGTGAATGTCCTTTGCTTCTTTTTCTGCTGTTTCACTATTTGCCATAAATAACCCCTTATCTGATATTCTCTATTTCATCAAATTAAGTGTCAA
>CAVHSB010000053.1:10594-13129 GCA_963638635.1 Flexilinea sp. | reverse complement strand
CTTCTTATAATGCTGAATAGCTCCATATGATAGTTTAGCTCAAAACTTCTTAAAGATTAACTTTTCTTCATAATAACGTTCAACTAGTATGTGAGAGTTCACTCTTAAAACTCTCTACTTATAAAACTCAAGTAGCTCCTCAAGCTAGACCTTTATACCAGCCTTCATGAAAACGTCTTTTCTATCCTCGTACAATTTACGTAGAAGCTGCTCTGCATCAGCACCATAGTGTATCTCATTGTGACAGTTGCTGCAGAGGGAGACTATATTCTCCGGAACATCTATGAAACACTGAACCTCCCCTGCTTTGACATCGGGATTAGATGATGAGGTTCAGTACAATTTAAAGATGCTGTCAATTTTTCATTGTGCAAGCTGGTGCTTTTTATTATATGAATTAGAACTTTATTATGTAATCAAAATTAGAGCCTCCGTTTGGAGGCCCTTAGATCATTATTTAGATAGAAGCATTGCATCATTGGCTTCTTCGCTGCCACTTGCTTTGCTGAATAGCTCCATCAAATCTGGAACAGTGAGCTTCTTTTTATCCTCACCTTTTATATCTACAACTATATGGCCTCTATCCATCATTATGAGTCTATTTCCATGACTTATAGCGTCTCTCATATTATGGGTTACCATAAGCGTTGTAAGATTATTCTCTGCAACTATCTTATCTGAAAGAGTCAAAACCTTCTCAGCAGTCTTTGGATCAAGCGCTGCTGTATGCTCATCCAGAAGCAATAGCTTTGGCTTCTTGAGTGTTGCCATTAAGAGAGTAAGAGCCTGTCTCTGACCACCAGATAAAAGACCTACCTTTACAGTAAGACGATCCTCAAGCCCGAGATTGAGCCCTTTTAAAGCTTCGTAGTACATCTTTCTCTCGTTATCCGTAATACCCCACTTAAGGCCTCTCTTCTCACCTCTTCTTAGAGCGAGAGCCATATTCTCCTCTATCTGCATATAAGGATTAGTACCCATCATAGGATCTTGGAATACACGGCCAAGAATCCTAGCTCTCTTATAATCAGGAAGATTAGTAAGATTTACATCATCACACCAGATTTCACCCTCATCTACCATGAAAGCACCAGCTATGGCATTGAGCATTGTGGACTTACCTGCACCATTGCCGCCAATGACTGTAACGAAGTCCCCATCTTCAAGTTTCAACGTTACTCCATCAAGAGCAGTCTTTGCATTTATAGTGCCTTTATTGAATGTCTTATGAATATTAGTCAATCTAAGCATGCCATCCCCCTATTTAGCCTTCTTTGCAAGGTGAGATTTCCAATAAGGAACTGCAAGGAAGAGAGCTACTATAGTTGCTGTGATCATTTTAAGATCATTTGTATTGAGTCCAAGCTGCAAGGTAATCTGAATTACTATGTAGTAGATTATTGCACCAAGGACTACGAAGATCAGAGTTCCAGCAAAATTATGCTTTATCTTCTTGAATACAACCTCTCCGATGATTACTGCAGCAAGACCAATTACAATAGCACCACGGCCCATGTTGACATCTACTGCCCCCTGGTATTGAGCAACCAATGCGCCAGACATAGCTACTAAGCCATTTGAGAGCATCAAGCCTAAGATAATATCATTATCAGGATTAATGCCTTGAGCTCTTGCCATGTTCTTATTAGCACCAGTAGCTCTGACAGAGCAGCCTCTTTCGGTTCCAAAAAACCAATACATAAGAGCAACAAGAACTGCAATAATGATTACCAGGAGAATCATAGGATTCCTAAGCCCCAATTCTCTAGCATAGCGCTGTGAAACCAATAGCTTATACTTATCAACACTGACAGGAACATTTGACTTACCGCCCATTATTCTGAGGTTAACAGAATAGAGCGCAAGCTGAGATAGAATACCTGCAAGTATTGCTGGAATACCGCATTTAGTATGGAGAAGAGCTGTTACAAGTCCTGCAATAGCACCAACAGCTAGAGCTAAAAGAACTGCAACAAACGGATTGATGCCGGCACGGATCAAAACAACACAAACAGCTCCGCCTGTTGCAAGGGAGCCGTCGACTGTAAGATCAGCCACATCAAGAATACGGAATGTAATGTAAACGCCAAGTGCCATGATGCCCCAGATAAGGCCCTGGGACACCGCACCTGGAAGTGCATTTATCAATGACATAAATACCTCAGATTGCTACGTATGATGATGGAATTGAAATATTCAAAGCCTCAGCATTGGCCTTATTATATTTCTTTGTTACATTAGGTGCATATTCTACAGCCATCTTAGAAACATCTGCCTTGTCTCTAAGAATCTGTACAGCCATCTCTCCTGTCTTGTAGCCAAGATCGTAGTAGCTGATAGAAAGAGTAGCGACACCACAGCCAGAGCAAATACCCTCCTCACCTGCAACTACTGGAGTCTTGAGCGGAAGAACTACGTTAGCAATAGCCTCTGTGTTAGCTGCTGCTGTGTTATCTGTCGGGATGTAGATCACATCACTCTCACTAGCTGCCTTTGTTGTAACAGATGCTACATCGTTTGTATCTGTAAATGCAT
>CAVHSB010000053.1:0-10584 GCA_963638635.1 Flexilinea sp. | reverse complement strand
TGCTGTCTTATAGCCATAAGGAGCAAGATACTTCTCCATCTCCTCAACCTGGTAAACAGAATTAGCCTCTGCAGAGCAATAAAGAAGACCAACTACCTTAGCATCAGGGAAAAGCTCCTTGATCATTGCAGCCTGCTCAGAGAGAGGAGCTAGATCAGATGTGCCAGATACGTTAGTTCCAACTGTACCTGAGAAGTTCTCAATCTCAAGTGCTGTAGCATAATCAGTAACAGATGTGCCAAGTACTGGGATTGTTGAAGTAGCAGCCGCTGCAGTTGTAAGTGGAGCTGTAGCATTAGCCATGATCAGATCAACATTTGATGATACGAAGCCATTGATGATTGTAGAGCAATTTGTAATCTCACCAGAAGCATTCTGGTTCAAGAACTTAACAGAACCTTCGCCAAGCTCCTTATTTATAGCATCAATAAAGCCATTTGTAGCTGCATCAAGAGCAGGATGCTGTACTAGCTGACAGATACCTACTGTATATGTGCTAGATGAGCTTTCCTTAGCACCGTTGGCAAACAATGATAAAGAAAGAGAGAGAAGCAAAGCTAAAACGACTGTTAACTTTTTCATATTATACCCCTTAAACCTTGAAGTTTATGTCTAAGAGTCTAAGAACTATCAAAAGGTATGTCAACATTTTCTCTGCATACTTTTTGCATAAAAATGCATAAAACTGTATCTATTGAACACTTCTCTTGATTTGATAGCACACATAGATTGAGGTTATAGCCTCCGTGAATGTCATAGTAAGCCATAGCATATTTCCACTAATCAGAGGTAAAGACATAGCAAGAAGAGCATTTATGACAATGCCTCTGAGTATAGATATAATAAAGGCCTTATCCCCTCTTCCTATTGATTGTAGGTAATAGGTCGAATAAACATTAAGCGGCAGAAGAATAAATGAAAGCGAATAGGCTCTTATCGCAAAGGACGCTATAGCTCTTATACTGTCATTCATCTTTAGGAAGATTGATAGCACGCTTATGGGCAGTAGCTCTGTTAGCAAGGTAAAGAAGGACGCAAATATGAAGCTTGTGATAATGCCGAGGTGCAGTGCTTCCCTTATCCTAGCCTTATCTCCAGCTCCATAGCTTGTAGATATTATTGGCTGAGATGCCTGTCCTATTGCATAGGCAGAGCATGTTACAATCGTGCTTATATTAATAATAGGCCCATATATCGCAAGCGCTGTCCCTCCAAGATAGATCATTATCTGGCGATTCATGATTATCGTCATAAAGCCCATGGATACATCGACGATAAAGGATGAAAGCCCTGCTCTAGTTACATCAATAATAGCCTTCTTTAGATTTCTTACTCTTACAAGCCTTAGGCTATTCCTCTTTGTAAAGAAATGCGAAAGAAGAAAGATGAAGGTAACAAGCGCTCCAAGTGCAGTTGCTAGGCCCGCACCAAATACGCCCATATCTAGAGCGAAGGTGAAGAAGTAGTCACCAAATACATTGAAGATGCCTCCTGCAAGCACACCAACAGTTGCAAGCTCAGGACTGCTATCACAGCGGAGAAAGGCTGCCAGCATTTGATTGAATAGGAATAAAGGAAAAGTGAACTTTATCGGAAAGAAGTACTCTCTTGCACACTCAGCTATCTCTCCCTTTCCTCCAAAAAGGATGATCACATTCTCATCAAAGAATATGACTACGAGCCATGCAATAAGCGCAAGGAGCGTTGATGCGATAAAGGCTGCTGTAAAGAACTCATTCTCGCCGCCTCTTCCAGATCCTTTTCTAACGCTATATAAAACAGCACCGCCTATTCCGAATAGCAGACCAAGCGCGTAGATAATATTCCAAATAGGAGCGACAACAGCAAGAGCCGCAGTACCGACCTCTCCACTGTATTGACCTACCATTGCCATATCAACAATAGAATAGATAGATGAGATCATCGCAGAACCAAAGGCTGCAGCAAGATAGCTTCTGTAAACCTTCGATACATTATCCTTCAATAAATCGTACTTCATATAACCCCACAAAAAAAGACCGGATGAGAAAACCATCAATCCTAGTTCCCTTATCCGGCGATTCTGTACGCAATCACGCCCTCTGAGAATATGAGTAATAGCTATCTTATCCGGTCTTAAAGCATACGGCCTTAAAGCCTCCGATAGCTCTCTTCTACCAGCTCATTCTGAAAATGTCAACATTTTGAAAATTCTTTATAAACTCTATTGACTAACGTTACTGTAAGTAGTAACAATATAGCCATAAAGTTACTATTAACAGTAACATTGGAGGATCTGATGGCATTTACAAGGTCTTGGCGTTAAGCCATATACATTTTTTTCTAACCAATAAAAACAAAAATCAAATCAAAGAAGGACACAAAAAATGAAAAAAATAATCACATCAATTCTCGTCGCAGCAATCGCTCTAGCATCAATATTCGCAGGTGGCTCTAAGGAAGCTGCTGATAGCTCAATAAAGACATACAAAATAGGTCTATGCAACTTCGTAGATGATGCATCCTTAAATCAGATATGTGAGAATCTTCAGGCAAGACTTATTGAAATAGGCAACGAGAAGAGCGTTAAATTCGAAGTAAACTACGACAACGCTAATGCTGATGCCAACGTAATGAGCCAGATAATCTCCAACTTCATTGCAGATAAATCAGATCTTATGGTAGGAGTTGCTACACCAGTTGCAATGACAATGCAGGCAGCAACAGAGGACAATAGGATTCCAGTAGTATTTGCCGCTGTATCAGATCCTGTATCTGCGGGACTTGTTAATTCACTCTCAGCACCAGGTGCTAATGTAACAGGCACATCAGACTTCCTGGATACTAATGCTGTTATGAATCTCATCTTCGCACTCAATCCAGATGCAAAGAAGGTAGGACTTCTATATGATGCCGGTCAGGACTCATCCTCTACACCAATCAAAGCCGCTAAGGAGTATCTAAAGGCTAAGGGCGTAACTGTAGTTGAGAGAACCGGTACAACAGTAGATGAGGTAATACTGGCAGCTAATGCACTTGTTGCAGAGAATGTTGATGCAATCTTCACTCCTACAGATAACACCATCATGACAGCAGAGCTATCAATTTATGAGATCTTTGCCAAGGCTGGTATCCCACACTTCACAGGGGCAGACTCATTCGCTCTAAATGGCGCATTCTTAGGCTATGGCGTTGACTATGCTAACCTGGGAAGAGTCACAGCTGATATGATAGCAGACATCCTCCTAAACGGCGCAGATCCAGCTAA
Organism: Flexilinea sp.; assembly: GCA_963638635.1. Classification (GTDB taxonomy): domain Bacteria; phylum Spirochaetota; class Spirochaetia; order Sphaerochaetales; family Sphaerochaetaceae; genus Ornithospirochaeta. The sequence goes on along the minus strand of CAVHSB010000053.1, from coordinate 7,337 downwards.
GACACCTGTAAAGACCTTTGATAATGGTACAGCTACAGTAAATACAGAGATCACATCAGAGCTTGGATTGGATTTTGCTAAAGTAAAGGCTGCTTTTGATCCATATTGCACAAAGGTAGTTGAAATCAAGACCGCAGAAAGCTTCTCAGATCTCAAATAAGGATAATATATGATCACATCAATTCTTGCTCTGGGCTCAACAGCCCTTGAGCTTGGACTGATAAGCTCCCTTACAGTCTTAGCTCTATTTCTAAGCTACACGATGCTTAATGTATGTGACCTTTCAACAGACGGCTGCTTCACTCTAGGAGCAGTCGTTGGTGCTGTCGTAGCACTATCTGGGCACCCATTTCTATCCCTTCCTGCCGCTATGCTAGCAGGTATGCTATCTGGTCTTGTAACAGCACTGCTGCAGACAAAGATGGGTGTTGATAGCCTGCTATCTGGAATCATAGTAAATACAGGCCTATATTCTGTTAATATCGCTATAATGTCTGGATCATCTCTTCTCAATATGAATAAGACAGCAACAGTATTCACAAAGGCTAAGACTCTGCTTGAAAATACGCCATTCCGATCTGGCTATAAGCTTATTGTAATAATATTCATAGTCTCGCTAGTCGTTGCTTTTCTTACTCTATTTCTCAGAACTAAGCTAGGCCTAGCAATAAGAGCAACCGGCAATAACCCCGATATGGTTAAAACATCCTCAATCAACCCTGCAATGACTACGATAATAGGTCTTGTAATAGCAAATGCATTTACAGGACTTTCGGGATGCCTTCTAGCTCAAAGCCAGAAGTCAGTTAACATAACAATAGGATCTGGAATGGTTACCATTGCGCTTGCATCTCTTCTTATTGGAAATTCATTCATGGGCAGAGGATCCATTCTAAAGAGAGCTATAGGTGCTGTACTCGGTGCCTTCATATTCCGCTTAGTCTATACAATAGCACTAAGATTCAACCTACCTGCATATATGCTGAAGCTTGTTTCCTCAGTGATAGTCATAGCTGCAATATCTGGGCCTTACTTCAGAAACAGACATCCAGAATATAAGAGAATAAGAGAAGCAAGAAAGGCGGTGAAGAATGCTTAAGCTAATAAATATATCTAAGGTATTCAATCCAGGTACTGTATTTGAGAAGGCAGCATTGAATGATGTTAGCCTCACAGTAAATGATGGTGACTTCATCTCAATAATAGGTGCTAATGGCGCTGGTAAATCTACGCTTTTCAATGCGATATGCGGCTCCTTCATAACAGATACAGGCAGAATACTTCTAGATGATGAGGATATAACTCTCAAGAAGGAGCATAAGAGAGCTAAGGATATAGGGCGTCTATTCCAAGATCCGATGAAGGGCTCTGCACCAGGCATGAGCATTGAGGAGAATCTCGCACTCGCAGCAGGCAGAGGCGGATGGCTCAGCAGCGTATCCAAAGCAGATAAGGAGCTATTCAGAGAGAGGCTATCACTTCTCGGAATGGGACTTGAGGATAGAATGAAGCAGCCAGTTGGACTACTATCAGGAGGTCAGAGACAGGCTCTTACTCTATTGATGGCAACCTTCAACCCACCTAAGCTATTGCTTTTAGATGAGCACACAGCAGCACTTGACCCAAAGACAGCGGAGAAGGTTCTCGCTCTTACTGATAACATAGTAAAGGAGAATAGCATCACATGCATGATGATTACTCATAATATGGAATCTGCTCTAAGAGAAGGCAACAGAACCATAATGATGCATAAGGGCCAGATAATTTACGATGTTGCAGGAAAAGAGAGAGAGGGACTTAAAGTCAGCGACCTTCTTGATCACTTCAAGAGCGTATCTGGAAAAGAGCTCAATAACGATAGGATGCTGATGATTTAGTATGCTTAAGGCAATATTAGTTGATGTAGATAACACGCTCTTCGACTTTGAAGCTTCTGCCTTGATGGCGCTTCATAGGAGCGCAGAGCGTTACCGTACAAAGCTTCCAGAGAACATACTATCTATCTTCATAAAGCATAACAATGAGCTCTGGAATGAGATTGAAAACAATACTCTCACCTTTCCAGAGCTTCAGAGAATACGCTTTAGCAGAATCTTTGAAGAGGCTCAAATAGAGAATATTGATGGATACCAATTTGAGCTTACCTTCGATGAAGTCTTCGAGGATTGCTCCTCTGTAATAGATGGAGCAAGAGATCTGCTCTCATATCTAAGCGGCAAATACACATTAGCCATCGCAAGCAATGCATCAAAGAGACAGCAAATCAAAAGACTAGAAAGCACTGATCTTGCTAGATACTTTGACTATATATTCACATCTGAGGAGCTAAAGGCATCAAAGCCTGATGCTATATTCTTCCGACGTATCCTTGATGCTGTAGAAATAGAGGCTAGGGATGCACTAATGCTTGGAGATTCACTCAAGGCAGATATAATAGGCGCAAAGAAGGCAGGCCTAAGCACTATGTGGTTCAATAGAAGCAACGAAGCTCATTCTATATATGCAAACTATGAGATCACAAGGCTCATAGAGGCTATGGCTATACTTTGAGATATTAACTTTTTCGACTTTTACACAAATGGCTTAATACTTTCATATTCTAATTGTGTTTTATTAAGAATATATTAGTGAGTATGGAAGCAGCAATCAAAGAAAAGCATCAATTCACTTGGAAGGAAATCGGGGCATTGATTATACCTCTGATTGTTGAACAGGCTCTCTCCATTTTGATAGGCATGGCAGATACCATGATGGTATCGAAAGCGGGAGAAGCAGCAGTATCTGCCGTATCTCTTATAGACAATCTATCAGTTCTTCTGACCACAGCCTTCTCTGCATTCGCAACTGGAGGAGCTGTAATAGTAGCTCAATATATGGGAGCTGGAAAGATTGCTGATGCGAAGGCTGCTGCCAAGAACCTTATCTACATCTCTCTTGGCGTTTCCTTAATCATAGCTCTGATACTTGTTCCATTCAGACGCAGCGTAATAGATGCTCTATATGGAATGATTGAGGCTGATGTCAGAGCATACGCAATGGATTATCTATTCTACATTGCACTCTCATACCCTTTTCTAGCGCTCTATTCAGCCTTTGCAGCTCTCTCAAGAAGCGAGAGAAGAAGCTCTAGGACAATGGTAGTATCTGCACTTATGAATGCCATAAACATTGGGGGCAATGCACTTCTGATCTATTCTTATGGAATGGCTGCGAAGGGCGCAGCAATAGCCTCTCTTGTATCACGAATAGTCGGTGCACTTGTAATGTTTATATTGATGATGAGAGAGAAAGAGGTCCTCAATGTAAGAGGCATAACAAAAGGACCAATCTCAAAGGCTCTCATAGCTATGATATTGAAAATAGCTATTCCATCTGCAATAGAAGGCTCTTTATTTAACATAGGAAAGCTTGTGCTCATGAGATTGATAGCAACTCTTGGAACAAGCTCTACAGCCATCCATGCAGTCATTTGCAACTTCAATAGCTTTTCAAATATTCCGGGCTACGCTATAAATCTCGCAATAGTCACTATAGTCGGACAATGCCGAGGCAGAGATAACTTCAGGGATATAAAGTACTATACAAGACGGCTCATAGCACTAGATTATCTCACAATAGCAATTGTTACTGTTCCTTTATATTTCTTCGCGCCATCAATCATAGGCTTCTATGGCCTAGAGAGTGCAAGTGCAGTGAGAGCACTTCCGATTGCAAGGCTATGCGTTATTGCATGCTCTACTATATGGCCTCTTTCATTTGGACAGCCACAGATGCTTGCAGCCTGCGGAGATGTCAAATTCAATCTCGCAGCATCAATCTCCTCGATATGGATCTTCAGAATCATGGGCGCTTATGTGCTTGTCAAGTGCTTCAATATGGATGTTGAGGCTATATGGTATGGAATGTATGCAGATTGGGCTTTCAGAGCAATATTGTTCTATGGCAGAATTAAATCTGGCAAATGGAAGGATAAAAAGGTCATCTGATGAGCAAAACAGACAAATCAAAATTGATGTTTTCAAATAGATATCTTGCAGCCCTGATAATACCTCTTACTGTTGAGACATTCCTCAATGTCACAATAGGCATGGCAGATACCATGATGGTAGCGCAGGCTGGAGAGACTGCTGTATCTGGAGTGAGCGTTATAGATAATATACAGTCGCTTCTTGTATTTCTTCTATCTGCATTCGCAACTGGAGGCGCTGTTGTTGCATCTCAATATCTTGGGCGTGGAGATAAGGATAAGGCAAGATTCTCAGCAAAGCAGCTAATGAATCTTACTCTCTCCTTCTCCGTTATCTTATGTGCACTTCTCCTGCTATTCAGAAAGGGAATAGTCAAGGTAATCTATGGCTCTCTTGAGGAGGCTGTATTCACATCCGCTATTGCCTACTTCACGCCAATACTCATATCTCTACCCTTCTTTGCAATACAATCAAGTGCCAATGCGCTATGCAGATCAATGGGAAAAAGCACTATAACAATGCTTGTTTCAGTGCTCGTGAATTTGATCAATATCGCAGGTAATGCAATCTTTCTGTTTATCTTTGATCTAGGAGCCTTTGGCGTTGGCTTTGCATCGCTAATATCGAGAGTGATCGGTGCAATAATAATGTTTCTGATGGTACTTAGGAAGAAGGAGGATATCTACATTGAAAATCCGATGAAGCTTGAGGTAGATTTCCCTATGATCGGTAAGATATTGAGAATCGCACTTCCATCTGGAATAGAGAACTCTATCTTTCATATAGGTAAGATACTCATATCTTCAACTGTAACGACATTCGGGACATTTGCCATAGCAGCATATGCTGTAAATAACAATCTGGCTACCTTTGCGAATATGCCAGCAAGCGCAATAGGACTTGCAAGCGTAACAGTAATCGGTCAATGCTGCGGCAAAGGAGAATATGACCAGGTCTATTACTATGGCAAGAAGCTCCTTTCCTTAGCCTTCGCAACAATGATAAGCCTAAGCATCGTTATGTACTTCTTCACGCCTAGCTTGGTTTCTATATATAACCTATCTGAGGCTGCAACAGAGCTTGCAATAGCTGGAGTTAGGCTTAATCTGATTCAAGGTATATTCTTCTGGCCTCTTGCCTTTACAGTTCCAAACTTTCTAAGAGCAGCTGGAGATGCTAAATACACAATGGCTGTATCTGTATTCTCAATGTGGATCTTCCGGGTTGTGCTTTCAATAATACTTGGAGTCTATCTTGGCATGGGACTTATCGGAGTATATTGGGGAATGTTCGTTGATTGGTACTTCAGAGGTATATGCTTTGTATATCGCTTTGCAAAGGGCAAATGGAAGACTAAAGCAGTCATTTAGAGAAATGCTCCGAAGTAGCTATCATCGAAAGCCTTAGATACTCTGTTATAGATCCATCTCTTATTATCTTCATGTATGAGAATATCCTTTACAGCAGCTTCTCTTATAGAGCTCATAGCAGAGACATCAATACCCAGAAGCGATATATTACGCCTCTTTATCTCATAGAGATTACGAGCTGACAGAGAGTGCGAACTCTTTATATGTATGTAGATATCTCTTTTAAGCGCTGATGTATGAATCACCGGGATATTGTTATCTATGAGATACTCACTCTTTGAAAACGCTGTAGCAACAAGACGATATTCATTCCCATATGGAATATATATCCTGTTGATGCTATTCAGCACTTTCAAGAACAGCATCACTATTGATACATCATATCCATATTCACATTCTTTACCGATATGAGTGAATCTCTTATCTTTTCCATCTACTCTCGCTCTAAGCTTATTATGACACGATGGACATACCGCTCCAAAGCTGCCCCGCTCAGCATCATCTATTGAAATAAGCCTATGAGCAAGTAGTGCATAATGTAAGTCATTCATACAAACTTACTAGCCTTGAATCAAGAGCTTTCAAAGTTAAAATAAGCTTCACCAAAGAAGAGCACCCTCTGCCAAAGGCTAAAGGGTGCAAGATAATTAGAATAGCTTTATGTGTTCTGCCTAAGGGGAGACAGAGAACACCTATGTGGTTTCTGGATTCTTCCAAAGTACTGAGTTTCCATCAGTCTTTGTCAAGTTCACAGTTGCATTGTTGACATTATCGTTATGAGTTAATGTCTCTCCGGCAATTGTGCCAGTAACTTTAACAGGATAAGTCTCACTCTCCTGTACTACCCAGATATGCTTACCGTTGTATGTTTCCGACGGGATCTCAAGAGCAACATTATCCAGCTCAACTGTTGTTGGTCTATGATAATTACCATTAGCGTTTCCGATTACCAATGCTGCAGCAGGGACAGCTATTCCTGACCCCCAGGATGTCAGGTCACTGTAAGCATATTTTCCTGTAGCTTTGATAGTCGAATTCTTGATTACGGTCTTATAGGAATCATCACCACTCTTTCCAGCTCCTCTCAAAAGTACACCTACCTGCTCACCCGAGATAGTAGAATTCTCAATAGTCACTTTGGAAGAGACGTTCACCATCAGGCCACAACTTCGTCCATCAACTTTGTCGCTTTTACCACCAGTAGCAGTTATTGTTGAATACTTAATGTTTATTTCAAGATTTGCATCAGTAGTTGCATTTGTACTGACGCCATACGACCCAGTCATAGTAAGGTTACAGCCGTTCTGAATTGTCAGTTTTGCTGGATTAGCACCTATAGCAAGGAAGACTAGTGCATTGTCATTTCCAGCTTTATTTCCTGTTGTCATATCGACATCATCGAGAGTCAGATTGACGTAAGAATTTACTTTGATAACTGAAGCATTTCCAGAACCTCCATCAATCGAACCATTCTTGATTGTTACATCGATAGATGTGGTAGTTTCTGTAGGTTGAATTACAAGATTCTTGCCATCTGCAAATGAAAGTTTCTTTCCATTGAGATTGATAACTAAGCTCTTCTTAATGGTGATAGAACTCTCAATTTTAACATCCGAAAGCAGGGTGACAGTATCGGTTCCGTCAGTTGCTTTTGAGATTGCATCTCCTAATGTCTTATAATACGTCGTATCACTGTCACTCGTTATATAACAGACATAATCATCTGTGGATGGACTGTTATTTACAATTTTTATCTTTCCACTTGTATTGTCCCAAACAATATCAGTACTGCATTGGCCACTAATATTTGTAGATGTAGTGGTTGACTTGTTTTCAGATATTATGGTTGCTTTAAGTCCATCATCTCTCGCATAACAAGAACCATAACTCTCACCATTTTGATAAGAACCAACGATTCCTGCGGCAAACGTTCCACTAGAAATTGAATCTGCATAATTCGTATTTTCTTTTATTACTCCAGCTTGATGGACGAGTCCAA
>CAVHSB010000052.1:7650-13363 GCA_963638635.1 Flexilinea sp. | reverse complement strand
TCTGGAAGCTTGTAGCAGCTGAGGCACTTAAGAATAAAAATGATGCTCTCTTTGTTTTCCCTGGCGGTCGCTTGGACTATTGCGCTGAAAATGAGCATCTTAAAAACCAGATCTATTCTTTAGCGAATAGAGATAACCTGGATGGTGCAATAGTCTGGACCTCTTCCTTGACGGGGGCTGTGGATGCAGATGAGAGTGCTAGGTTTGTTAAAGCTAAATCAGAGCTTATTCCTATTGTCTCTATTGGCCAGAAGGTTGATGGAATACATACTGTGGATTTTGATTCATATGGGGGACTATATCAGATAGTCAACCATCTTGCTGGTGTCCATGGCCTTAAAAGAATAGCTTATCTCAGGGGACCTAAAAGCCATGAGAGTGCTGAGAGACGATTTAAGGCATATAAGGATGCACTAAGAGATAACCGAATTCCATTTAATGAAAAACTTGTCACATCTCCGCTTCCCTGGACTTGCGGAGAGGAGGCTGTAAAGGAGCTAGTTGAGAAGCGAGGCTTGGTTCCAGGCATAGACTTTGATGCGCTTGTAGCTCCATCTGATATGATGCTGTTCCATGCTGTTAAGTACCTAGAGGAACATGGAGTAGTCATTCCGAATAACCTTAAGACAGCGGGCTTCAATGATACAGTAGAGAACAATCTCAATAGCGTTGCAGCAACGACCGTAAAGATGCCTATAAAGGAATTGGCTTCGCATAGCTATAAGGTTATTTCCTCCATCTTGAGTGGAGATAACGATACTATGCTTGATGAGATGCTTCCCTCTAAGCTTATTCTCAGACAAAGCTGCGGATGCCAGGATTCATTTGGTGGAGAAGATAATGCACGAAGGACCATTTCCGACTTTGATGACTTAAAGGTATGGCTTCAGAAGAATCTCGATAGTGATGCTGCATATATATCCTTGGTTTCGATTCTGGACGCACTTTATCTTAAGGCTGGCTTCATGAGGGCAGAGAAGATAAGAGACCTTCTTGATGAATACTTCTCAGTCGGAGGCTCTGCTGCCATTCTTCTTGAGAGCTTTAAGTGGTGTGAAAGAATACTATCTCTTTCACTTCATGATATAAGCGCAAAGGATAGGCTATATAATATAATAATAGAGCAGCTTGCAAGAAGCACAGCAAGCAGAAGCTATGAAACTAAGCAGGTTACGAAGAGACTCAATACCTTCAAAAATGGCTTATTAGCTGTTTCGACAATGGATAGTCTTGTAGCTTCTATATCGAAGACTCTTCCGTCTCTGGGGATAGATAAGATATTCATATGTCTATATAAGGATGATGATACTACAGTCCTTAAGGGCGGCTTTGATGAGAGTGGGGAGATAAGATGCTCTAAGGAATTCTCTAGATGTCTTATTCTGGATGAGGATTATAAGAATGAGCTTGATAAGGGAATATTCATAATTGAGCCACTAAATTACCTAAGCCAGGAGCTTGGATATTTGATAATAAAGACATCCAAGACTGAAGGCTATGTGCTTGAGGATATAAGATCTTCTATATCTTCATCTCTCAAAGGCATAAGTTTATTTGAGGTTGAGGCAAAGAGAAGCGAGAATGCTGAAAGGGCAGAGAAGGAGATGAGTGAGTTCTACCTTAATCTCTCTGAGGGGCTTAAGGAGCCGCTAGAGGCTCTCTATGCACTCTCAAAGGCAGATATAGTAGATAAGGATGCACTTGCGCTTAATGTTGTTAAGGCGGAGCATCTTCTGGAGCTCTCAATGACTGAAAAGGGTGGACTTGAGCTTGAATTTTCACTCTTTCCTGTTGAGTATCTTGTCTCTGGGATATCGAAGAGCGCTAAGACTGCTATGGCTAGTGAGCTTCCAGCAATCTATGCAGATAGAGAGAAGCTATGTGATGCGCTTAATATAGTAATAGGCTTTATCGAGAATAGCGGCGATAAAGCGGAGGTGAGATTCTCTTCTTATCCTGCTTATCTATATATAGGAGCTAGCGGAAGGGATGGTAAATGGAAGCCTTCAATGCTCTCAAATGATCCATCAAGACTTCTGTTTGAGAAGATTATATTGATGCACTCTGGATCCTTCAGATTCTCAGCCTCTGAAATAGGCATATGTCTTCCATACCCATCTTTTTCATCCTTAAGCCAGATAGGCTCCTCTAATGGTTCGATCCTATTTATAACTGGTGAGAGTGATGATGAGATTCCTGCATCCTTATCTGATTTCAATATAATAAAGAAGCGGGATAGTGAGCTTATTGAATCCTTTGCTTTGCCAGATGGGCTATCGTCTATTCTGTGGAACCTAAACGCATCTCATCCTGATAAGAATGTGCTTCTTAATCTATTGAAGAGCTATAAGGATACTAAGGATATACCTTTCCTTATCCTAAATCTTAAAGAGCCGACTATGTCGCTAGTTGCTGCCTTAGAGCTATCAACTCCTAATGAGGATAAGGCTGTGATAATCTCTGCTGGGAAATTTCCTGAAAGCCTTTCACGCTTATCTGGGTTTGGCAATGTAATCGAGGTTGATAATCCTATGAGGATAATAGATAGGGAAGAGAATGCTTCTCTGATTATTCTCTATGATTATGATATATCGATAGTGAATAAGATAAGAAGCTCCAAGAAGCTCATGAGAACTCCTATTCTTATAAGCAAGGATGAGTTTGATATGAGAGAGGCTGATGAGCTTAAAGAGATTCCGAATGTGCTTTTAGTGAATACCTGCATACTTGAAAGCGAGGAGTTCATATCTAGGCTTATCGGAATATTCGGAGGTGGTGAATTGCTGCCGCCTCTTACGAGTGCGCTCGTAAAGAAATCGATTGCCTATCTCAATAAGAATGCATCTCTTCAGATTTCTAGATGGCAGCTTGCTGCAGCTGTAAATATAAGTGAGGACTATCTTACAAGAATATTCAGAAAGGAGATTGGGATATCTCCATGGGATTATCTTAATAGATATAGGATTCAGCTTGCTTCAAAGATGCTTACTCAGACTGGAGCCAGCGTCAACGAGATAGCTCGTGATATAGGATTCCAGGACCAGGCATATTTTTGCAGGGTATTTAAGAAGATAAAGGGCTTTCCACCTGGACATTTAAGAGCCAGAACATAATATTGGAAGACATAATTTTCTTAAATGGACTTGAAAGTGCAAAAAAACAATGGTTTTGTGCATTTTTATGTATCATTTTTTGCTATTTACAAGGGATAATGCATGAATTGTACTTAATGTAGTTTGTTTTTTCTTTTGGAGCTGTTTTAGATTAGACTTATTGGTCTGTCATTTTAGATGGATAATATATATAAAATTACTCTACTCGGAGCCTAGCTCTATTATAAAGAAAAGGTGGACTATATGGACAAAAAAAAGAAGCCTGTATCTGCTCAAACAGAATCAGGTCTTCAGGTAAGCGCTGAAGCAGCAGCTACATTGAAGGCCAGAAACAAGGCTAAGCTTTGGAATGAAGTCAAGAGACATGCTGGTGTCTATGTCTTAGGATTCATCCCACTAGTTTACTACATTATCTTCAAGTATGTTCCAGTATGGAATGCTCAGATTGCTTTCAAGGACTTTATGGCAGTCGAGGGCGTTCTTGGATCTGCGTGGGTTGGTCTTGATAACTTCAAGGCTTTCTTCAATTCCTTCTATTTCTGGCAGCTTATCAGAAATACAGTAATGTACAGTGTCGGAAAGCTTATCATTTCTTTGCCGCTTTCTATTATTCTTGCTATCTGTATCTATGAATGCACACGCCCAGTACTAAGAAAGATTGTTCAGACACTTGCATATCTTCCTCACTTCCTATCATGGGTTATCATGTATGGTATTCTTCTTGCGCTCTTAGCTCCTGGCGATGGTGTAATCAACGATATCATAAAGGCTTGTGGTGGTACTGCAGTAGATTTCCTATCTAATACTAAGGCCTTCCCTTGGGTAGTTCTTCTATCTGATGCATGGAAGGAGATGGGTTGGTCAGCAATCATCTTCATTGCAGCTTTGATGGGCATCGATGGATCTCTATTTGAGGCAGCTATGGTTGAGGGTGCTAACAGCTGGCAGAGAGTAAGATATATTACTCTACCATCTATCAGACCTGTTATTGTTACAGTTCTTATCTTGAAGCTTGGTACAATTCTTGATGCAGGCTTCAACCAGATCTTCATGCTCTATTCTCCTCAGGTTTACTCTGTTGGTGATATCATCGATACCTGGGTTTATAGACAGGGTCTTCTTGAGTTCGAATTCGGTCTTGCAACTGCAGTAGGTCTCTTCAAGGGTGTATTTGGAATGATTCTTGTACTTCTTTCAAATACTATATCTAAGAAACTCAGCGACAGCAGCTTGTTCTAAGGAGAGTTGAAATGGCAAAAGTTAAAGTAAAAAAGACTCCAAAGAATCTAAAGCCGGAGTCAATGAATAAGAAGGTTAAGCTCACAGCAGCTGACCATGCATTCAATGTTTGCGTAAATATCTTCATGATCTTTATGCTTATCGTAATCATAGTTCCACTATGGTCAACAATCACACTCTCTTTCCGTCCAGCTGACTATATTGGCACAAACCTAGAGGGTATGTTCCTTCCAATTTGGAAGTGGTCTCCAGATGCTTATAAGGCACTGCTTGGAAACAATGGCTTTATTGATGCATTCTTGAACTCCTTCAAGATCTTAATTGGTGGTGTTGCTTGTGCGCTTGTTCTTACAATTCCTATGGCATATGTGCTTTCTGTGCATACACTTCCAGGAAGAAAGATCGTAAACATCATCATCATGATTCCATATGTATTCAACGTTGGTATGATCCCAGCTTACCTGTTGGTTAAGGGCATTGGCCTTATCAACCATCTACCAGCTGTATTCTTGCCTGGCGCTATATCTACATACAACTGTATCATCATGAAGCAGTTCTTTGAGGGTATTCCTAATGAGCTTAAGGAAAGTGCTAGGATCGATGGATGTAATGAGATTCAGATTCTCTTCAAGATAATCATGCCACTTTCTAAGGCTATTATCATGACAGTTGGTCTTTTCTATGGCGTATCATTCTGGAATGACTTCTTCCATGCAATGCTTTACCTCAATGACAACTACCCACTGCCAATTCTATTGAGAAACATTCTTATGGCATCTGGCATGAACGAGTATGTAGAGGTAAATGCATTCGGTAATGCTCCAGTAAGCGCTATTAAGGCTGCATCAGTATTCATGTCTGCTATCCCTATGGTTATTGCTTATCCTTTCATCCAGAAGTACTTCACAAAGGGTACTCTTGCTGGATCCGTTAAGGGTTGATTTATAAAAAAAGGATTTCTTTATTGTTATAAGAGGAGGAAACATAACAATGAAAAAGTTAACCGTTTTATCTGTTCTTCTCCTCTCTTGTGCTCTTCTTTTTGCACAGGGAGGAAGTGAGAAAAACAGTTCAGCTGCAGCTTCATCTTCAAATGAGCCTGTAACTATCGAGCTTTGGTATGGCGCAGCTGTAACAGAGGCAGGAGCTATTCCTGATGACTGGGCTGGCTATCAGATTCTTAAAGATAAGTATAATATCAGCTTAAAGCTTACTGCTCTGCCATCAAACGAGACAGACCAGGATGTAAAGATTCAGGCTGCTGGCGCTGCTAACAATCTTCCTGATCTTTTCATGGTAAGCCGCACAGTACTTACAAACCTTGTTAAGCAGGGCCTTGTTGCTAGCGTTGATGATATGTA
>CAVHSB010000052.1:0-7640 GCA_963638635.1 Flexilinea sp. | reverse complement strand
TGATATGTATGCTCTTATGCCTACAAGAACAGCTCAGCAATATGATTCAGCTTCAAAGTCTCATACGACAATCAATGGTAAGAGCTATGGACTTGCATCCCCTGGTTCAATTGCTAAGAACGAAGGTCTTCTTATCCGCCAGGATTGGCTAGATAAGCTAGGGCTTAAGGCTCCTACAAATCTTGATGAGCTTTATGATGTTCTATATGCATTCACATATAATGATCCAGATGGTAACGGCAAGAATGATACCTATGGATACGGTGCATATATCGAGTCTGATGCAACACTCAAGGGCTATCCAGGTGCAAGACTATTCCCGATTATGGGTGCATTCGGAGTTGAAGGTCTTTGGTCCTTTGACAGTGCAACGCTTGGCCTCAATGTCTATAAGACTGAGTTCTATGATTTCATGGTATTCATGAAGAAGTGCTGTGATGCTGGTGTTATCGATCCAAACTGGCTTTCATACAAGAAGGATGACTTCAGAGCTGCTTGGAAGCAGGGTAAGTTCGGTGTAATGAAGGAGCAGAATGCTGCTTATGCTGCTACATCTAACTATGCTCCATTTGATAAGAACTTCCCAGAGGGCTCATGGACTGTACTTGATGCAATCAAGGGACCAGAGGGTAAGGCTAGTATCGGCGCTTATGATCAGAACTTCAGAATCTATGCTGTATCTGCTAAGGCAGAGAAGAATGGAAAGAAGGAAAAGATTGCTCAGCTTCTTGAATGGATGAGCTCAGATGAAGGCTACTTCCTCTGTGGCTGGGGTGTTGAAGGTGTTAACTATGTTAAGGATGCTAATGGTATTCCAGTTTCTGGAGATCTCGGAGATAATTCATTTGCAGGATCTAAGGGCCAGGTATATACACAGCTTAGAAACATGGTATTCTACAACTCCGATACAGAGCTTGCTTCTAGATATCCTACATATATCACAGAGACATCTAAGAAGGAGATGTCAGCTCTTAAGGTATTAAGAGAGATGCAATCAAAGACCTGGACACCAAATATCGGTGCTGGTACAATGCCTACTCCTAATGCTGATATCAAGAGATACTACGAGCAATCACTTGCTGAGTTCCTAACAGGCGCTAAAGCACTTACACCAGAGAACTGGCAGAAGTTCCTTGATCAGTTCAATTCAATTGGCGGTAAGGAATGGAACGACAATGGTGTCGCTTGGATGAAGAGCAACAATCTAGTTCACTGATTATTAAAATTGCTATGCCGTCTTTAAATAGACGGTATAGTTTTCTAAAGAGGAATAAAAATGGAAAATAAGCTTCCGCTTTCAATATTGATGGCTAAAAGCGTAGAGAAGCGCTATCGCCCAGGAATGATGAAGTGGCACTATGAGCATGGGCTTGTGCTTTTTGCAGCTTTAAAGGCTGCTAGGCTTCACGATGATCCAACGATATATCCTTGGGTATATTCAATGTACGATGCACTAATCGGACAGGATGGAACAATAGCAACATATAGAGAGGGTGAGTTCAACCTTGATCAGATTAATGCAGGAAGAGCACTTTTTACTCTTGAGGATAAAAGCGGCGAGGAGAGATTCCGCTTAGCAGAGGATAGACTCAAGAGTCAGCTTGTAAAGCAGCCAAGATGTAAATGCGGCGTTTATTGGCATAAGGAAATCTACCCATGGCAGATTTGGCTTGATGGTCTATATATGGAAGGTCCCTTCAATGCCGAGTATGCTGTACGCCATGATGATAAGGCAGCTCTTGATGATGTTATCAATCAGCTTATAACAACCTACAGCACTCTCAAGGATCCTAAGACAGGCCTTCTTTATCATGCATATGATGAATCAAGAGGTCAGCGCTGGTCAGATATAAACACAGGTCTTTCTCCTCACTTCTGGTCAAGATCTATTGGCTGGTATCTGATGGCTGTTCTAGATGTTCTTGATTTCACACCAGAGAGCCATGAAAAGAGAGATGCTCTTATTGCAATTGCAAAGGAGCTATCAAAATCTGTACTCGCATTCCAGGACGAGAGTGGTCTATGGTACCAGGTTCCTGACCTACCTGAGAGAGAAGGCAACTATCTTGAGACATCAGGATCTTCCATGTTTGCATACTCCTACTACAAGGGTGTTAGACTTGGTTATCTTGATCCATCCTTCAAGGTTTATGGCGACAAAGCAATTGAGGGTATTAAGAAGCTGTATTTGAGTGAGGATAACGGTGAGTATCATCTTGGTGGCATATGCTCAGTTGCGGGACTTGGCGGAAATCCATATAGAGATGGATCGTTCAAGTATTACATTCAGGAAAAGATTGCAACCGATGATTTCAAGGGTGTAGGCCCATTTATTCTCGCTTTAGTTGAAAGTGAGATGTAGGCTAGAGCAGCAATGGGCTAGAACCTGTTGCTGTTTGTTGTATTTAGAAAATACATAATATTTAGGATCAGTGTAAGTAACTGGTTTTATAGTATGGAATAGAATGGCCAAATATTTGATTTTGGCCATTTTGTTTAATTTGACAGTACAGTGCTATGCATTTAAAATGTCTAGTATTGTTATACTCTATTGGAGGAAATTCATAATGAAGAAACTATTTACTGTAATGGTAGTGCTTCTCGTATCTCTTAGCCTCTTTGCACAGGGTGCAAGTGAAGCAAAGAACACAACATCTGCTTTAAAGGTTGGTATGGTTACTGACTCAGGAACCATCGATGACCGTTCATTCAACCAGGGAACATATGAAGGCGTAAAGAAGGCTGCTGATGAGCTTGGTCTTCAGTCAACATATCTTCGCCCATCAGGTACTACTACAACTGATTATGTAACAGCTATCTCTGACCTGTATGATCAGGGCTACAGATTCATTGCTTGCCCAGGCTATCTATTTGCAGAAGCTGTATCACAGTGCCAGTCAATGTATTCTGATCTTCAGCTTGTTATCATCGACGATGCACTCTCATCAGGTATCGGTGCTAACACAGTAGCAGTAGTATTCAAGGAGCAGGAGTCAGGATTCCTCGCTGGTGTTGCAACAGCTTTAAAGCTTGGTAAAGGCTCTGTAGGCTTTGTAGGTGGACTCGAGATTCCAGCTGTACAGAAGTTCAATTGGGGCTTCCAGCAGGGTGTTAAGTATGCAAACGATAACCTCGGAACATCTGTAGAAATGGATCCATCCAACTTCGTATATTCAGGCTCATTCGCAGACCTCGCACTTGGTCAGCAGCTTGCTAACGCTATGTACAATAAGGGCGTTAATGCAATCTTCGCAGCAGCTGGTGGTACAGGCGTTGGTGTTATCAACGAAGCTAAGAACAGAAGACTTTCTGGTCAGGATGTTTGGGCAATTGGTGTAGACGTAGACCAGTACAGTGTTGGTGATATGGGTAACGGACAGTCATGTGTACTTACATCTGCAATGAAGGATGTTGCTGGTGTAGCATATGACATGGTTAAGGACGCAGCAGCAGGCTCATTCAAGGGCGGTTCACTCCTTACACTTGGCGCAGCTGAAGACAGAGCCGGAATCCCAGCTTCTAACCCTAACCTCAATGCTGATATCGAGAAGAAGGTTGCAGAGGTTTCTGCTCTTATCAAGAAAGGCAGCGTAGTAGTTAAGGATACAGCTGACGGACTTATCAAATAAGAGAGATAAAATATTCATGAGCCGCTTCGTCATGAGGCGGCTTTTTCCGAAAAAATGCGTCCAGACGCCCTCATTGGAGTTAAAATGAGTCACGTAATTGAAATGATTGGAATTCGCAAGGAATTCCCTGGTATCGTAGCTAATGACGATATCACACTACAGGTAGAGGAAGGTGAGATTCACGCTATACTTGGCGAGAATGGCGCTGGTAAATCTACATTGATGAGCATTCTTTTTGGCCTATATCAGGCAGATAAGGGTGTAATCAAGGTAAGAGGCAAGGAAGTCTCGATAAAGAATCCTAATGATGCTTTCGACTTAGGAATTGGTATGGTGCATCAGCACTTCCAGCTTGTTCATAACTTCACTGTTGCTGAGAATATCATTCTCGGTAAAGAGGGTGGATTTGTTTATGACATAAAGAAAGCAAGTAAGAAGATAAAAGAAATTTCTGAAAAATATGGTCTTTCGATTGAACCAGATATGATCATTGAAGACATAACTGTAGGTATGCAGCAGCGTGTAGAGATCTTGAAGATGCTATATCGCGATGCAGATATTCTGATTTTTGACGAGCCTACAGCTGTACTTACTCCTCAGGAAATTGAAGAGCTTATGGAGATAATGAAGAACCTTGCAAAGGAAGGCAAGTCAATCATATTGATTACCCATAAGCTTGATGAGATAAAGGCGGTAGCTAAGCGCTGTACAGTCATAAGACGTGGTAAATATATCGGCGTTGTAGATGTCGCTTCAACTAGCGCTGAAGATATGGCTGCAATGATGGTAGGCCATCCAGTATCCTTTAAGGTTGAGAAAAAGAAGGCAACTCCTGGAGAGGATATTCTAAAGGTCGAGAATCTCAACGTGAAGAACAACAAGGGTGTTCTTGGTGTTAAGGATTTTACTCTAAATGTCAGAAGCGGTGAGATTGTTGGTATTGCAGGCGTTGATGGAAACGGACAGAGTGAATTAATTGAGGCTATTACTGGCCTTAGGCGTGTTGAGTCTGGCTCTATTAGATTCTTAGGTAAGGATATCACACATCTTACAATTAAAGAGCGTAATGAGATGGGGCTTGGACATATTCCAGAGGATAGACAGAAGAGAGGTCTTATCCTTACAGCTCCTTTAACAACCAATATGGTTATAAAGGAATTTGACCATGAGCCTTTCAGCCATAAGGGTCGACTTGATAAGGCTGCAATCAGAGAGTACACAGAAGAGATCATTGATCGCTTTGACGTAAGATCTGGCGAGGGTGCAGATAGCGCTGCTGGAAAGCTTTCAGGCGGTAATCAGCAAAAAGCAATCATCGGTCGTGAAATTAAGTCCAATCCTGAGCTATTGATAGCTGTTCAGCCAACTAGAGGCTTGGACGTTGGAGCTATTGAGTTCATTCATAAGGAGATTGTTGCTCAGCGTGATAATGGAAAGGCTGTTCTTCTTGTATCCTTTGAGCTTGATGAGATCTTCAATCTCTCAGATAGAATTGCTGTAATCAACTCTGGGCGCTTGATAGATATCGTAAAAACAGAAGATACAGATGTTAATGCTGTTGGCTTGATGATGGCCGGTATTAAGGCAGAAGGAGCTAAAGGTGAAAAATAAAGTTATAAATAAGCCTCTTGAAGCGCGTAAGGCTTCTCCTCTTCTTGTTTCTCTTTCTGCAGTAATACTTGGTATTATCGCAGGTGGTATTCTTATTCTTTTAGTTGGCAAGAATCCATTCGTAGGCTATGAGAAGATCATATTTGGAGCATTCTCCAATAAGAGACGTATTGGAAATACTCTAGGAATGGCAACTCAGCTTGTATTCATGGGGCTATCATTCTCATTTGCATATAAGACTGGTCTATTCAATATTGGTGGCTCTGGTCAGATGCTGATCGGTGGTATTACATGTACAATCCTTGGCCACTATCTTCCTCTTTCGATTCCTAAGCCTATCTATGTTATCATAGTAGTTGCTGCTGCTATTCTTGCAGGTGGTATATGGGGACTTATCTCAGGCTTCTTAAAGGCTAAGTTCAACGTGCATGAGGTTGTATCCTCAATTATGCTTAACTGGACAGCTTATTGGATTGTATATGACTTCATTCCACGCTTTGTAATCGATCCTACTATTGCTGTTAAGTCTAAGCCTCTTGATTTCAAGCATACTCTAGGTCTTAGATTCCTGCAGAAGATAACAGGCATGTCTACATTGAATATTGGATTATTGCTTGCAATTCTTTCATGCATTCTTATTTGGTATATTCTTGAAAAGACTACGCTTGGCTTTAATCTAAAGGCTGTTGGCTCTAATAAGTTTGCAGCAGAATATGCTGGTATTAAGGTTAATAGATCCATCATGATAAGCATGGCTTTAGCAGGCGCACTTGCAGGTCTTGCAGGTCTTACCTACTATTGTGGCTACTCAAACATCATGGAGATGGGTAAGATGCCTGGCGAAGGCTTTGATGGAATAGCAGTAGGTCTTCTTGGCAATTGCTCTCCATTTGGCGTATTCTTCAGTGCACTCTTCTTCGGTGCTCTTAAGATGGGTAAGGGCTCTCTTGCTGCTACAGGTATTCCTACAGAGCTTGCAGATACCATCATTGCTGTAATTATCTACTTTACAGCAACAAACGTAATCATTGCATCCTTCTGGAATAACAGATTCAAGAAGAGCTTTGAGAGAGATGAAGAAGCACTTAATGCTGCTATGAAGGCAAAGAACATCAATAAGAGCTTTGAAGAGCTTGATAAGAAAGAGAGAAAAGCTCTTATCATGGAAGGTAAGCTTTTGATCAAAGCTAAGGAGGATAAGTAATATGAGTGCACTCTGGAGTGTTGTACAGATTGTGATTCCTGGGGCTATAGCATATACAATGCCTCTATTGATGGGAGCTCTTGGCGGTCTCTATTCAGAGCGAAGCGGTGTAACAAACCTATGTATTGAAGGCTTGATGCTCTTTGGCTGCTTCTCATCAGCTGCAACTATCGTAAAGCTTCAGGCTGCTGGAGTTGGCTTCAATCTTGCTATTGTAATAGGTATCCTTGTAGCAATGATTGCATCAACTCTATTGGCTTTGCTCCATGCCTTAGCTGCTATTAATCTCAAGGCAGACCAGACAATATCTGGTACAGCCATAAATATGCTGTCATCTGCTTTGACATTGTTCCTAGCTCAGACAATCACAGGCAGCGGTAATATCACAGTAGTAAGAGGTGTTATTAGATCAAATGTTCCTGGGCTTTCAAGAATCCCAGTGCTTGGTACTTTATTCTTCTCTCAGACATATTGGACCACATGGCTTTGTCTTCTGATTTGGGGTGGATCATGGTTCCTTCTCTACAAGACTAACTTCGGTCTGCGTCTGAGAGCATGTGGTGAACATCCATCTGCAGTTGCATCTGCTGGTGTAAATGTTCATAGAATGAGATATATCGGAGTTATGGCATCTGGTTTGCTATCTGGCCTCGGTGGTGCTGTAATATTGATCACATATGCAGGCGAGTATAATGCTGGTGCTGGTATTAACGGTCTTGGCTTCTTAGCTATTGCAGCATTGATCTTCGGACAATGGAAGCCACTTGGAATTCTTGGATCTACAGCTTTCTTCGGTCTTTGTATGACTATTGCAAACATGGGTAGAGTAATACCAGGTGTTTCAAACATCCCAACAGGTGTTCTTGGTGCATTCCCTTATGTTGCAACACTTGTAGCATTGATTTTCTCTTCAAAGAAGAGCTCTGCACCTCTTGCATCAGGAATTCCATTCTAAGAATTAAATACGAAAAGCAAATAGAGTGTTACTCAAAGAAAGGGTAGCACTCTTTTCATTTAAAACCGTTTCTGCACCGTGTTGCTACAAAATGGCCATACAGAGCGTAGAATGCAGACAATATGAAGTGACCTCCCAAGAAGAAATTGCAAAGACGTGAGTTCGGCGCGATACTTGGGATTAGATAAATCAAAGCATGGAGCTTTAGCACATGCAATAAACGGAGGCCACTTATGTATAA
>CAVHSB010000051.1:6673-13604 GCA_963638635.1 Flexilinea sp. | reverse complement strand
CTGTTGTATAATCCCACATGAAGCCAGTTGTTGGATTTCCCTCTAATGTGATGACTAGAGAAGCATTATCACTCTCAGCGTCTTTGGTTGTTGTACAGCCAGTTGTAATTGCAATTAAAACGATTATTGTAAATATCAGAATTCTTTGTTTCATACTTTACAAATACCTTAAAACTCCTAAAGTTACATGAAGTTTATGTGAAGATTCATGGCAAAAGATGTCAAAAGATAATAAGAAAGAATAATTGCCTGCTTTAGAATTCCAATTTGATAATTTAGATATAGGAAACCAAAAGGAGGTTTAGCTATGAAGAAAGCTTTAGTTGTTTTCTTATGTTTATCAATGCTTCTTACTTCTGTATTTGCACAGGGAGGAAAGGAAGAGGCAAAGGCTGATCAGCCTATCACTATTGAATTTTGGACACATGAAGATGCTGCAAGACAGGCACTTGAAGAGAGATATATAAAGGAGTTCTGTGCCGCACATCCAAATGTAACTGTTAATGTAACAAGACAGAGTGCAGAGAAGCTCAGAGAGCTTATTCAGACTGCTTTTGCATCAGGAGAAGGCCCTTCCTTCTTCAATCTTCCAATTGAGAATGAGTTCCAGTATATTGAAGCTGGTCGTGTAGCTCCTGTTGATTACAAGACATTGGGCTTCAAGGATGCAAAGGACCTCCTTGCAAACTACGAAGATGGAATGATTGATGCAGTAGTTTATGATGGCGATGTATATGGTCTACCTCTCGAGCTTACTAACTGGTCTATCTTCTTAAACAAGAAGGTGTTCAGAGATGCAGGACTTGACCCTGAGAAAGATTATCCAAAGACATGGGAAGATATGGTTGAGGTAAGTAAGAAGATCGTTCTCAGAGAAGGTGATATCATAACAAGACGTGGATTCGACTTCAGATACTCCTATGAGCTTACATACTTTGTTCCAATGGTTGAGCAGCTAGGTGGATCACTATCTGTTAAGGATGGCTGCGTAAATAAGGATGCATGGGTAAAGGCTCTTACATTCATGAAGAATTGGGGCCCAAGTGGTGAGAATCTTGGAAATCCTACTCTAACAGCTGCTAGAAAGCTCTTCAACAAAGACAATGGCGATATCGCAATGGCCAACACAGGTCTATACCAGGAAGCTAGAATCCTATCTGATAACCCAAATTTCTATAACAGTGGTGAGTGGATGGTTGTTCCTTATCCTGTATTTAAGGATGCAAAGAAGGATGTTGCTGGCTGCTACTATGGTCACTTCTACATGGTTAATGCTGATAAGTCTGAAGCAGAGCAGAAGATGGCTTGGGAGCTTATTAAGTACTTCCTATTAACAGAAGGACATGCTGAAGAGTACCTGACAAACGTTGGATTAATCCAGCCAACAAAGGCTTTGATGAATGGCTCTACATATGCTTCAATGCCATACTCAGATGTATTCAAGGGCGACTTTGCTAGATCCCATATTGTTTATTTCGAAAAGGGTGCAACAGAAATTCAAGGTGCTATCAACAGCGCAATCAAGCAGGTAATGCTACAGGGGGTTGATCCAGCAGCTGCTTACGATGCACTTCAGAAGAACGTTTTGGAAATTCTCGCTGATTGATTTCTATGATAGCGGGTCTAGATGGCCCGCTTATATTTTTAAAGGTTATCACATGAAGAAAAAAGGACACTACAGCATAGAAAGAAAGCAAGCTAAGTGGGGCTTTGCGTTTACTGTTCCATGCCTCATATTCTTTGCTGTATTCAGTTTTTACCCGATTATCAGTGCTTTCATCACAAGCCTTACTAACCGTGATGCTATTCGTCGTACCTGGAGCTTTGTGGGCTTTGAGAACTATAAATATCTTTTCACCCAATCTAATGGTGGGTTCTCTCTTTTGAACTCTCTTAAAGCAACAGGTATATTCACTATCGGAACATTTGTTCCAATGGTAATCGTATCTTTGATCTTAGCCGTGCTTATAATGCAGCTCAGAAGCTCTGGACAGTCAAAGCTGTTTGAGCTTGCTTATTATACACCAGCTGTACTCTCATCAGTAGTTGCAGCTACAATTTGGATGATACTCTTCCAGCCTACAGGTCTTTTTAACCAGATTTCAAATACAATAATGAGAACCTCAGGCAGAGACTATCAATGGCTGACTAAGGATTCGATGCTCAGAGCATCCACTATAATTGTCTATTTCTGGAAGTATATTGGCTATTTTACTATTCTATTCATCACAGGTCTTGCCTCTATTCCTCCAACAATCTATGAGGCAGCTATAGTTGATGGATCTTCTAGATGGCATACCTTCTGGCGCATCACTCTACCACTGTTAAAGCCTACAGTGATGCTGGTATCTATAATGGCTATGCTTCAATGTCTGAAGACATTCAGTACTCAATATATGTTTGTTCAAGGTGGTGCAGCAAGAGAGCCAATTGATGTAATCACAATGAACATCTACTACACAGGTGTAGTAAATCGTCGTCTTGGCAGATCAAGTGCCATGTCAATTATTCTCTTTGTAATCATGCTCTTCTTTACATTCTTGCAATTTGCTGCACAGAAAGGAGGAGAGGATGTTGAGTATTGAGGTGAGCTATGAACAATAACAAATTTGTAGGAAAAGTAGGAATAGGTGAGATTTTGACTTATGTGGTTTTGATCATAGTCCTAGTATTTACTGTAATGCCTCTTGTATTTATGCTCACAGCGGCATTTATGGATGCAAAGCAAATTATGGCAATGCCATATACCTGGATTCCAAGCAAAAAATACTTTACAACTGAGTCTAGAACCTTCTTCACTAATTTCGTAAAGGCTATTATGGGAAATCATGGAGAGAAGATATTCTTCAGAAATCTTTTTAACTCATTGATAGTCGCGTTCACTTGCGCATTGACTACTGTGTTGCTCTCCTCTCTTTGTGGCTATGGACTTGCGAAGTTCAACTTCAAGGGTAAGAACATAGTATTCATGGCAATCATGTCTACGATGATGATCCCTTTTGAAGCCATCATGATACCACTCTATCTTGTTGCTTCAAAGTTCAAGCTTATAAATACTATTCCAGGTCTTATTGTTCCATTTCTGGTAAGTGCTTTTGGCGTATTCCAGATGAGACAATATCTTATTACATTTCCTGGCGAGTATCTTGATGCAGCTAGAGTAGATGGATTATCTGAGTTCAGAATCTACTCAAGAATTGTTCTTCCAAACTCTACACCTGTAGTTGCAACTCTTGGTATTCTCTCATTCAGAAACCAATGGGATAACCTCTTATGGCCTCTCCTATGCTCACAGGCTGAGAAGATGAAGACCATACCGCTGTATATCTCAAAGTTTGCAGAAGAGAAGCAAACAGATGAAGGTGCATTGATGGCATGTGCGCTTTTGGCATCTATACCTATGTTCATCTTGTTCTTCTCTCTATCTAAGTACTTCTTAGGTGGTGCTGCTGTTTATGAATCTCGAAAGGGATGATCTCATGCTATAATCAAGGTATGAGAAAGACTCTTTTCTTGATAGTCCTCCTATTTTTACTGCTGTCAATAGTGGCAGCAGTAATTCATTTATATAAGATCTCTTCGGAAGAGATAATCCTTGAGTACTGGACTCATGAGGATGATGATAGGGCCAAGCTGGAGGAAAGACTGATCAAGGAATTTGAAAGCAAGAATAAGAGTATAAAGATAAAGAGAGTCTCATACACATCTTCTGAGCATATAAATATAGTTCCAGCATCTATGTACTCAGGAAATGGTCCCGCTATATTCTCTTTAATACAGACATCTCTTCCTCCTTTGATTGAAGGGGGATACTTAGATGAATGTCCAAGATCATTAAAGGATGAAGAGGATATATATGTAGATGGAGTTCTGGATGCAGCTGAATACAATGACAGGCTATATGGGCTTCCAATGGAGTATACCAGCTGGGTTTTATATGTTAACGATGAGGTGTTAGAGGAAGCCTCAATAGCTCTAGAGAGTAAGCTTTTAGCAACATGGGAAGGCATAAAAGAGCTTTCAGAGACTATAAGCGAAAGAGAGGCTGATGCTCTGACTAAGCGTGGCTTTGATTTCAGATATCCATATTATCTTAACTTCTTTATTCCTATGGTTAATCAATTAGGTGGTGGAATTGCTATAGAGAATGGATGCTATAAGCTTGTTGGAGAGGAATCCTGGGTAGAGGTTTTTGATTTTTTCAAAGAGTGGGGCCCTGATGGTGATAACCTAGGATCTCCTACATATGTAAATGCACGTACGGTTTTTGCAGAAGGCAATGCTGCAATGATGCTATCTGGACTCTATCATGAAGCAAGATTGGAACGTGAATACAAGGAATTCTATGAATCAGGTAAATGGAGTGTGCATCCTTTTCCATATTTTAAGGATGGAAGGAAGACTGGCAGTGCTAAGTATGTGCACTATTGGTGCGTTAATAATAATCTTGATAAAAGAGAGAAGAAAGCAGCCTGGTCCTTTATAGAGTTCTTAAGTGAGCATTATAGAGAGTATCTGGAAGAAGTGAAGCTCATAATGCCTAAAAGAGAGCTCTTTGAGAATATTTCAGATTACGATATCCCTTATTTAGATATCTTTATAGATGATTTAGAGCAGAGCTCCTTCATATTCACAGGAAAATCAAGTGAGACCCTGCGTTCTATATTAGAGGAGTGCGTCAATTTAGTGATGCTTAAGGATATTGATAGCACTAAGTGCGTTGAGCGTCTCTCCTCTATTTTGAAGAGTCTCCCTCTCTGAACTCTCTTGGGGATTTCTCTGTATACTTTCTGAATATCTTGGTGAAATAAGATGGCGTTGGAAAGCCGCAGCTATCTGCAACCTCGCTTATATTGAGTGTTGTATTCTTCAATAGCTTCGCAGCTTTATTCAATCTATAGCTATTGAGATATTGAAGAAAGTTTATCCCGCTTTCATCCCGAAATAGTGCTGAAAGATGGTTTTCGCTCATTCTCGTAAATTCAGCAACATCTGAAAGTCCTATAGCCTCTGCATAATGTTCCTTTATATATTCAATTGCCATATTTATATTATGATTCTGGCATGATTGTGGGAGTGGAAAGAGGTCTTCCTCTTCAGTTGCTTCTGTGTTTTCTTCTATCCTTTCTATGGCTTTGTTGAGAGTTGTAATAAGCTCTTCGTTATCTATAGGCTTCTCCATATAATTTATGACACCTAGCTGTATAGCTTTCTTTGCATATACGAAGTCTGTATGGCCAGAGAGAATTATAGCAAATGGACCTGGAGCATGAGAGAGCATACTTAGGCCATCCTGCCCAGGAAGCCTTATGTCTGTTACTACGATATCTGGCTTGAGGTCCTTTATAAGCTTCTCACCGGCAATACCATCCTCTGCTGTTGCTATGACTTCTAAGCCCAGCTCTTTCCATGGAATTGATACTATCAGCTCTTCAAGCGTTATCTTCTCATCTTCAACGACTATTACCTTATAGCTCATCTATTTCCTCCAATGGAAAAGAAATGGAGATTATAGTACCTTCTCCTATTTTGCTTTCTATTGAGAATGAGAGCTCCTTTCCATATCTCATTTCCAATCTTCTATATACATTATACATTCCGACATGTCCCTCATCTCTCAGCTTCTTCATGTTTTCTTTTAGCATTGATGAGTCAAATCCAATCCCATTATCCTTGACCTCAATATTGATTCTGTTGTCTTTGCCAAAGGCCTTTATTCTGACTTCTCCTGGCCCTGTCTTTGCCTCAAGCCCATGAATGACAGCATTTTCTACAAAAGGCTGTATTATGAGTCTTGGTGCCATTTCATCTAATATTGCTTCATCGCTCTCAACTATGTATGAAATCTTATCCTTGAAGCGTATCTTCTGAATCATAAGGTAGCTTTCAGTAAGCTCTAAGCTGTCTCTTATTGTACATTCGCCGCTATAGTTCTTAAGAGCATCCCTTAGAAGATGGGATAGCTTTATCGATATTGTGTATATCTCATCCTCATGATGCAGAGATGCTAATGCTTTTATAGTGTTTAGGGTATTGAAGAGAAAGTGAGGGTTGAGCTGCTCTTCAAGCTCCTTTCGCTCTGCTTCTCTTAGCTTCTCTTCCTCTTCTCTTGTGAGATCCAGTAGCTCCTTAAGACGTATAGTCATGGTATTGAAAGCCTCTGCTAGTGCCGAGAATTCTTCAATCTCACTATGTCCAAGCTTTTTCTTATCAATTGAGATGGAGAGATTGCCAGCTGCAATGCTCTTCATTGAGTTTGTTATTTCATTTATCCTCTTTGAAAGGGACTTTGAGAATGCTAGAGCAAAGGCTAAAGAGATTAGAATTCCAATTGATAGCACTGCTATTATTATGACGAATAGCTGTGTTTGCGATGTCTGGTACTCAGATGCATCTATAGTGCCTTCAAGAGAGAATGCACCATCTAAGAGCGGTAGTGAAGGGTAGGTATACGCTCTGTCTCTGGCCGAGAATCTTTGCTTATAGAGAGTCTGGTATGGCTGCAATAGATCTAAGACAGTATAGGTTGCATTATCTACTAAGACTTCATCTGAGAATAATGTTGATTTGTATAATACAGAGACCAGAGTATCTGTGTATATATCAACAATGATAAAGCCTATGTCATTATTCTTATCATCCTTTACCGATCTTATTAGCGTTATTGCTATAGCCTTACCATCTTCGTTTATCTTGCCCTGCTGAAGCGTTATGAGTGTGCCTTTCTCTTCATTTATCCTTCTTAAAGAATAGAAGATTGAATTTTGATTCCATTCATTCGAGTTTATTCTGAGATCATACAAATCTGGAAATACATGAGTAGATAGTCTGACCTTACCGCTTTTTGAGACTATGGAAGCCTCTGCGTTGCTCTCTTCGCCTTGCATGGCACTATATAGTGCGGAATAGGCCTTCTTGCCTAGCTCTTGTC
>CAVHSB010000051.1:0-6663 GCA_963638635.1 Flexilinea sp. | reverse complement strand
CTCATCTGCACTTATTGCATATATTATATGCTTATACTTGACAAGAAGCTCTTCAATCTCATCTCTGTTGGCTTTAAGCGTTGTCATTGCTTGTTCTTCAAAGACCTTAGATAAATCTCTGCTGTTATAGTAGATGAATGTAGATAGCACTATTATGAGGGGAATCAGCATAACAATCATAAAGTAGGTTATAAGCCTATTGAATATCGTTATTGGTCCCTTTTCTCTCATAAGGATAATTTTAAGCTTTCAAGGTTCTATTAGCTATCTTTTTATTTATACATCGATGCTTCAATGACTAGAGAATATTGGCAAAGAATGCAAATAAGTCCATTTCAGAGCAGGTCTTTACTGCTTTCTTACTTTGATTGTCGCTGCATAAGCACTATTGCAGAGCCCTAAGATAGCTGAAAGCGTGAAGAGTGTTTCAATTCCTGTCTTCTGCCAAATAAGTCCCCCGAATAGTGCAATGATGATAGATATGAGGTGGTTTACAGATATGCCGGTATTGATTGTTGCTCTGACTTCCTCTTGATTGTCGGAGATATCTTGGACATAGACATTTGAAGCCATTGAAGCTAGGGAGATTATTGCATCCAGAATATAGTTTATGCAGCATATTAGAAATGCAACATGCATTGGGAATATATGATGAGCAAAGCCATAGAAGAAGCATACTATTACTAGGATTAGCGTGTCAGATATCATTACGATCTTATAGCCTAGTTTATCGATTATCTTTCCGACTAGCGGGGCAAAGAAAAAGCATAATATTGCAGATATGGAGAATAAGAGGCTTATTACGCTTGCATCAGCTCCATAGAATAAGATTAGTACATATGGTCCGAATGTGAAGAATATCTGCTTTCTAGCTCCATAGAATACCTCTAGCATATAGTACTTAGTGTATTTACGTCTGAAATAGAATCTCTTCTTGCTCTCATCGGGTTTGCTGTTTCCTTTAAGTGTCATAGATGCAATAGCGCTCATTGCGAGGATGATAGCAGAGATGATGAATATGACTCTGAAGGCTTTCTCGCTCTCATTTATAAGAAGAAAGAGAACTGTGACTACGATATATCCAAATACATTTCCAAAGTTTGAAAGAGCATTTTGAATTCCAAGTGCTTCGCCTCCATGCCCTTGTCTTGCATAGTCAAGGCATATTGTATTCTTCATTCCAAGCTGTATATGCTCTCCTGTTGAATAGATGAAGATAGATGCTATTACAAGAATCTTTGTTGCAGGTACTGCTGCGAGCATAAGTATGCCAATTACCATTATTATGCTTGCAAGCTTAAATATCTTCTCTGCAGATAGAGAGCATAGAAGTGCGATTATGAAGACTAATAGAAAGCCCGGAAGCTCTCTGAAGAACTCCAATAGGCCTCTGTCAAATTCACCCATCTCAACAACCTCTGCAAGATAGTTGTCGAGTATCCCCTTATATAGTCCATATGATAGGCCAATAGTCAAAAGCGATATTATAAATGCTTTGTATGGCGATTCTTTTTTGAATGTATCCTTTAGATTCATCTTTCCCTCAAATGAGAATTCTAAGACATATCTTCAATTTTCCCAATAAACATTGAATACGATTTTATAAATAAATAAGCTTCATAATCATGAAGGGTATAGTTTTAGAAAATAATGCAATGAATCCAGATGGTCTTTCATTAGCTGAGCTTAGCTTGATGATGGATCTTGAGATATTTGAGAAAACAACAGAGGATGAAGTTCTTAAGAGATGCCGGAATATGGATGCTGTGATAATCACAAAGAGGGTGTTGAATAGAGAACGTCTTGAAAAGCTTCCTAGGCTGAAATATATAGGTGTCACATCAACAGGCTACAACAATGTTGATGTAGAGGCTGCGAAGGAGCTTGGCATAGCAGTTACCAATGTTGCATCTTATAGCACTGAGGCAGTAGCGCAGCATGCTATAGCATTGCTTTTATCTGTCACTAACGATGTCAGGGATTATAATGGCAAGATCAAAGAAGGCGTATGGGAGAGGTCTGATAACTTCTGCTTTTATTCATCTCCGATAATAGGACTAGAAGGAAAAATCCTGGGAATAGTTGGGCTAGGTGAGATAGGCCGCTCTGTATCAAGGAAGGCTAAGGCATTCAATATGGAGGTTGTCTCATATTCTCCACATTCTAAGGTTGATGGAATAAGAAATGTATCCTTAGATGAGCTATTGAAGATATCGGATGTAGTGTCATTGCACATGCCTTTGATGCCTAATACAAGAGAGATGTTCAATGCTTCTATGATTTCAAAAATGAAGGAAGGAGCAATACTTCTCAATACAGCCAGAGGCGCTCTTGTGAATAGCAAGAGTGTAGCTGCTGCACTTAATAGCGGTAAGCTTTCATATTATCTAGCAGATGGATATGAGGTAGAGCCCCCACGAGGTGACAATCCTCTTCTATATAATAAGAGAGCAATCATAACGCCTCATGTTGGCTGGGCAACAGATACAGCTAAGGCTAAGCTGATTAGAGGAGTTATTGAAAACTTCAGGAGCTATGTCAATGGAGGAAGCCTAAATAGGATCGTATGAAAAAAGGTGCTACATGGTAAAGTAGCACCCTTAAGCTCTTTTATGCTTTATAGTTATACAAGAAGGTTGTTCTCTTTCATGTATGCAACGCCTTCGTCATTCCATGCCTTTCCGCCAATTGCGTTGAACTGATCTAGGAATGCCTGCCAGTTCTCCGGAGTAAGAGTACGTGTTCCTGTGATGAACTCTGAAAGTGTCTGCTCATAGTAGCGCTTTACATCAGCATTTGGAGTAGGCATTGAGTAGGAGCCAAATGCATCTGTCCACTTTTTGCTCTGCATCTCTCTTAGAACCTTGAGAGCTGACATAGGCTTCTTTGAGATATCTGTTACATATGGCTGATATCTAGAGATAAGCTCAACATCTGAGTTGTAGAATACTAGGTTTCTAAGCTGTGTATAGAGCTGTCCCTTAGTTCCTGAGAATGCATTATCTCCAAGATCTCCTGCAACTGGTGTTCCGTTCTCATCAAGAACATAGTTAACACCTTCTACACCCCAGCCACAGAGATAGTAGCCCTCGTCTGAGCTCATCCATTCAAGAAGCTGTGCAATCTTTTCTTTCTTTCCAGCATCTGCTGCTTTCTTTGAAACAGCAACGATTCTGAAGGTTACATCATATGCTCCAACAGAGCCTTTGCCATTAGGTCCAGTGATAGCATCACAAACTACCCATTCACCCTCTGGGAAGTTCTTGTCAAATGGAGCATAGTTAGCCTTTGAAGCATATGCTGAGTTCTGTTCCCACATAATGCCGAATCTGCCCTGCTTCCAAGCTGCTCTATAGTCATCAAGCTTATATGTAAGCCAATTAGGATCGATTATGCCTTCGCTCTGCATTTGTCTCATGTACTTCATGAACTCATAGAACTCTGGACGATATACATTCAGTCCAGCTGTCTCTGTATCAAAGGACCATAGACCTGCTACATCAAAAGCACCAAGAATAGGGAATAGACGAGATCCTGGATAGCCCTTTAGATTTGTGTTTGAATCAATGTAGGCACCATAACCATAGGTATCATTCTTGTCGTTTCCATCTGGATCGTCAAAGGTGAATGCTCTCATTACATTGAGAAGCTCCTCTGTTGTTGTAGGAACCTCTAGACCTAGCTTATCAAGCCAATCCTTTCTGATAAGCATACCTTCATTCTTGGCTACAGAACCTGTAGATGCCAGACCATAGCTATGTCCATTGATTGTAGTATGCTTTATAGCTGCATCATTGTATTGCTGTGCAGTTCTGATAGGCATCATCTCATACATATCATCAACTGTTGCAACAAGACCTTGTTTGATGAAGTTGACTAGAACAGGACGGCTTACCATGAATACATCAGGAAGCGCATTTCCAGCTCCTGCTGCCTGCATCTTTACATCTCTGTCGTTAGCATTTGATGGCTGCATAACGAGCTTTAAGTCAATATTGTACTTATCTTTAAGTATCTGGTAACCAGCCCAGTCACTTGGAACATCTCCAGCCTCTGATATAGCTGCCCAATACCATAGCTCGATTGTGGTAGGCTTCTCATCTGCTACAGCTGCTGTATCTTTAGAGCCCTGTGAGAATGCTGGCATGATTGAAAGCAGAACTAATATTACTGCTAATGCTTTTTTGAACATGTAATCATCTCCTTTAGATTTCTAAATAAAATTTTAAGAGGTATAGTCTCAGCAGGTTTTCACAAAAAGATCATATATGTTTCACTTTTCCGTATGTTGGATAAATGCTATGCTGACAGTACTAAAGAGATTATTAATCTTTATTGAGGTTCTTATGGGTGCTCATATAATATTCGCAGGACGTTTTAACTACAGACCAGGAACAGGCTGTGAGCTTCACTCTCATAGCAAAGACTATCAGGTGCAGCTTATATATAGTGGTAAAGGCGATATGCAAGTAGACTCAACATCCTTCAAGGTAGAAGGTGGTGATGTAATATTCATGAAAAAGGGCTGTATGCACTCCTATATTGCTGAAACAGCCCTTAAGACAGTAGAGCTGAAGTTTGATACAGACTCTCCAGAGTTCTTGGAAGATATCCCGATAAAGTTCAAGGACATTAATGATCAATTATTCAATGAAATGTCAAAGATAGTAATAGAAGGACAAAGAAGAGGCTATATGTACAAGGAGCTTTGCAACGCGCTTCTTTTAGAGTGTCTTATATATATGCATAGGATTAGCAATGGCCAATATTCTATACTTCCAGCACTCTCGGAGGATAAAGATAGTGAAGATATAGATGGAATGAATTTGGGATCCGCTATGTTGGCTGTTGATGCATATATCTATAGAAATCTAGATAAGAGCTTTACTCTATCAGATTTAGCAGCTGGATGTGGCTATAATCAAGACTACCTGTATAGAGTAATAAGAAAGTACAAGTCAATGTCATTGATTCAATATGTTAATCACATAAAGTATGAGGAAGCTAAACGCATGATTTCCTATACTGATCTTCCTATTTCTGAGATTGCTTGGAACCTGGGCTTTGATAGTTGCCAATACTTCTCAAGATTCTTTAAAAAGCATGCTGGAATAGCTCCATCAGAATATGGTCTGAAAGTAAGGGATGAGATTCGGATCAAATATTGAATATACGGAAAAAGTTAAATACTACACTCTTTTCGTGCAATCATCAAAAGGTTGGCAATAATATAATTTGGACATAAGGAGCTAAAAACAAATGAACAAAAGACGATATGCAGAGGTAGGTCTTGGCGGAAGGGCCAGGATGTATTATGAGGCCATTGCAACGACATATAAGGATATAAACGAGCTTGTAGCATTCTGCGATCTGAGCAAGGTCAGGATGGACTATGCGAATTCGGTTCTCGAGTCTTTGGGCTCAGAGAGGGTTCCTGAGTATCTTCCTCATGAGTTCGAGAGGATGATCGATGAGACAAAGCCGGAGGTTGTCATCATAACCTCTGTGGACAGAACGCACGATGATTACATAGTAAGGGCCATGGAGAAGGGGTGCGATGTCATAACGGAGAAGCCTATAACGATAGATGAGGAGAAGGCACAGAGGATCATAGATGCGGCAAAGAGGACAGGGCGCCATATAAGGGTTGCATTCAACTACCGCTATGCCCCATACCATACGAAGATGAGGGAGATCATCAGAGACGGAGCTATAGGACGCCCGTTCCAGGTGCACTTCGAGTGGCTTCTGAACACGACCCATGGAGCTGACTACTACAGAAGATGGCACAGCTGCAAGAAGAACAGCGGGGGCCTGCTTGTGCATAAGTCAACCCATCACTTTGATCTTGTCAACTTCTGGCTTGGCAGCGAGCCAGAGAGCGTATATGCCCTCGGCTCCCTCAACTTCTACGGGAAGGAGGCAGCGGAGAAGAGAGGCGTAGAGAAGTTCTACTACAGATGCCATGGCTCGGATGCGGCCAAGGACGATCCATTTGCGATAGACATGGAGAAGAAGCCGCAGCTCAAGGCCATGTACCTTGATGCAGAGGAGGACAGCGGCTACATAAGGGACAGAAGCGTATTCAGGGATGACATATCGATAGAGGATACGATGAATGTCATAGTCAAGTACAAGGACGGTGTGCAGATGTCCTATTCGCTCTTCTCATATTCCCCATGGGAAGGATTCAATGTATGCATAAACGGAGACAAGGGCAGGATAGAGTATACTGCACTTGAGAAGCCGTATATCAACGCAGGCGGAGACAAGAACGGAGAGGGTGCGACAGTATACCACAAGATAAGGGTATGCCCGATGTTCGGAGAGGCCTATGAGGTGCCGGTAGAGACAAGAGAGGGCGGACACGGCGGCGGAGATCCAGCGCTTCTTGATGACATATTCCTTCCAGATCCTCCATATGATGAATTCCATAGGGCAGCAGACTACAAGGACGGGATCAAATCAGCTCTAGTCGGAATCGCAGCTAACAAATCAATTGCATCAGGTCTTCCTGTGAGAATCAAGGACCTAGTGGAGTGGTAGGATGAAGAGAGTACTATATGATGATTTCTCATCGTTCAAGCTGGGAGCCTTCCCATATGACCATGATCACTCAGCAATGGGTGAGTACCACTACTACCCTGAGCTTGGCTACAAGGG
>CAVHSB010000050.1:9957-13740 GCA_963638635.1 Flexilinea sp. | reverse complement strand
GAGCTATGAGGAGGTCAAAGCACTTGGTGGATTATATATCATTGGCTCAGAGCGTCATGAATCCAGACGTATCGATAATCAGCTAAGAGGCAGAGCTGGAAGACAGGGAGATCCTGGTGTTTCAAGATTCTACATCTCACTTGATGATTCCTTGATGAGGCTTTTTGCTAAGGAGGGACTTAAGGAGATGATAGGAAGACTCGGAATGAAGAATGGCGAACCTATCCATCATAAGCTTCTAGATAACGCTATTGAGAATGCTCAGAAGAAGGTTGAAGAGAGAAACTTCAATATAAGAAAGAGACTTCTTGAATATGATAACGTTCTAAATGAGGAGAGAAACTACATCTACTCTCAGCGAGATGAAATTCTTAAAGCTACTGATCTCACTGATAGAGTTATAGAGAACTCTAAAGCTTTGATTGATTCCCTATTTGATGATTCAAATGGAGATAAAGCTAAAATCGAAGAAGGCTACATGAGGCTATTTGCAGAGAGAATAGATCCTGAGATCATAGACAATAGAGATAAAGCAAAGGAGATGCTTGAATCAAAGATAAGAGAGAAGGTAAATTTCGTATCAGCTCCAGTATTCAATGACTACATCAAATATCTATATCTAAGAAATATAGATAAGAGATGGGTTGATCATCTTGATGCACTAGATGAGCTTAGGGAAGCTGCTTCTCTTATGAGCTATGCTCAGAAGGATCCTCTAGTTGAATATAAAAATACTGCATCAGATGCATTTGATGAGATGCTTGAAAGCATTACAGAGAATGTATGCAGAAACGTTTCAGCTGTCAGAATCTCACTTTCTCCTGTAACTAGGGAAAGAAAAGATGTTAAGCTAAACGCTCAGCATAAGGAGATGCAAAGCAGCAACATAAAAACTGCGGTATCAAGTGAGTCTGTTGCTCAGAATACAACAATCAGACGTGATGCACCTAAGGTTGGAAGAAATGATCCATGTCCATGCGGAAGCGGTAAGAAATACAAGAATTGCTGCGGGCGTATATTATAGCGGATCATTTGCCATAGTATCATAGAATCTCTTAAGCCTAGCATCCAGCATCCTATCCCAGAATGCTGTATCTATAAATGGATTACCAGAGACCTTGCCAACTAGAGCTTCTCTCTCAAAGGTCTCTCCTTGATTAGGATGGTTACCTAATACAATATCGACATGGATGCCTTTAAGCTTTTTCAAGGAATTCTCATATGCTTCTCTGCACTTTGGGTCTATATTGAACTCCTTGATGAATCTGCTACTTAGAGTATTCAGACCTAATCCACCATGCATAGCAGCAACTAAGCCACTTGGAAGAGTAAAGAAATAAGCCATAGTTCCTGGAGTATGCCCAGGTGCAGCTACAGCTTTGACAGTAGTGTTTCCAAAGCTTAGAACGTCATTATCGTTAACAGGCACATCAACATCAAAATATGTGTCATATGGTGCTTCATATGGAAAACCGGCATACTCTGTTAGGTTAAGCTCGCTATGTTCTTTAAGAAATGGAATATCTACACTTGGCATATATGTCTTTGCGCCATATTTCTCAACAAGAAGCCTTGTAGCTCCAATATGGTCATAGTGGCAATGTGAATGCAGAATCCATCTAATATCCTTAGGATGGTAGCCAAGCTCTCTGATTGATTCAAAGAGCATATAAGCTGTCTGCAAGTATGTAGTATCAAGCAGCAAGAGTCCATCTCCTGTATCAAAAAGATGAGAAGATACAGACTTATTTCCAACATAATAGAGATTGTCTGCAATATTAAATGGCTTTGTATCATAAAGCCATGGTGATCTTGTTACGCTATCTCCTTTTGCATTTGGCATACACTCCCCCTTATGCTCTATTTTATAACCAGTTCTGGATTGATCTTTATCCCCGATTGCTCTACCTTAAATAGAAGAGCTGGTGTCTTGAAGTAGGTATTAGAGCTACCTATTGATCCTATTATTCTGCCCTTCTCTACATTCTCTCCTGTTACAACATCTACGCTTTCGAGTGCATAATAGCTTGTTTTGTATCCACCATCATGCATTATAGATATGAACTTTCCATATACAGGATTTATACCAGCATCCACTACAAAGCCATTCAAAGCTGCCATAACTGGAGTTCCAGCTTTAGCACTATATACTACTCCATCTATTTTATAGCCTTCATAGTATTCACCAAAGGATATAATCTTGCTCCCGTTTATCGGTAAAGAGAAGCTAAATGAAGAAGCCTCATCACTCTCTCTTTGAGTTGGAATAAACAGCTCCTCTCCTGCCTTTAGCTCATCTATTCCATTTATCTCCTTAAGCTCTTTTTCGCTTAATAGAGGATTAAGCTTAGAAAGAACAGAGTCAAAAGTATCGCCTTCATTTACGATATATACTCTACCATCGATAGATGGAACTCTCAGCTCTTTCCCTGCTTTTATATTTGAAATATCAGAAATGTCATTAATGAGGATAAGAGTATCAGGAGAGAGGCCAAAATCTTCAGCAACACTCTTTATATCATCACCAGATTTCCATATATAGCTATTCCAAGCAATTCCCTTGTCTTCTTTGACTATTGGCTTTTCCTCAACTTCAATTACAGGCTCAGGAATATGTATTTCAGGCATGCTTTCCTCTGCATTCTCAGCAGCTCTAACAGGAATCTCTTCCTCTTTTGCAGCATTATCACTTGGTGTAAATATAAGAAATAAAATAATGCAAAGAAGAGCAATAAGAATACCAGCTATAGCTATAAGGCCTGTCTTTCCTCTATTACCGCTATATCTATTATTCATTCTGCTATCTGGCATATCATCATAGCTTGAACGACTCATTATTGAATAACCTCGCAACTAATACTATCATAAAACATGATGGAAAAAAACGGCAAAAAGCATATTGGATTCATATATACTGCAGCTATTATTTTATTATCTTTCATAATAATTCTCAGGATTATATCTCTGATAAGCGATAAAAAAGATGATGAGATTATCTATCTTGATCCTATCCTATCTACAACTCTGGTAAGAGGAACGATATATGATAGAAATAAGAATATAATAGCAATAGAAGCTCCAAAGTATGGATTTCTGATTAAAGATATTTGCGACAATCCTGCATATGCGGCATCCATCATTGCCCCATATATATCAATTACATCACTTGAAGCAGAAGAAGTCCTAAGAAGAGGTACAGGCTTCATTGAGCTAAAAAATATTCCATCTATTACCGAGATCAATGCACTAGAGAAGCTTCTTAAGGTTATTGAGCTTGATTCCATGATTGAATTAGAAACAATTGAAGAAAGAATCTATAATACGGAAGGAAACTTTGCCCTCTTAATTGGAACAGTTGATGAGAACATGAATGGAGTATCGGGCTTTGAGCGTTATGCAAATCAATCCTTAGCTCCTAAGCCTGGACTAGGATATTATGTAATATATGGGAGCAATATTACAATGACGATAGATCTTAGGCTTCAGAGGCAGCTTGAAGAATCAATTGAAAGAATTGGCACGGCAGAGTGTGCGATAATACTATCTCAAAGCGGTGAGATCCTTTCTTATTATGGTAAGGGAAATGAAGAAATATATAAGAATATAATTCTGTCTATATCAAATAACGGAAGCTCTATCACATACTCACCTACCTTCCTAGCAGATGCTATCAAGGAAAACTCCATTGCAGCAGATAATGATCATACCTTCTATTTCTATATCACAGGCTGTGAAGAAAGGGCGGCCCTGATAACGAGCCTCCGAGGTATTCTGGTAAAAGAA
>CAVHSB010000050.1:8902-9947 GCA_963638635.1 Flexilinea sp. | reverse complement strand
GAATTATTGATCTGTGCTTTAGCTCCTAGCATATCAAAGCCAAAGCCTCTAAGATTCTCAAGGATATGAGAGGTTGATGCCTTCTCTAAATCGTCTGGTACCTTCTGACCGTCTGTAAAGAAAAGCAAAGGAAGCCCTGTCCTATATGAAAATGATAGTACATTGCCTATTGTCTCCGTCTCATCAAGCTTTGTGACAATTAGCGCACTAGGACTGAATTCCTTATAGCGCATATAGTGTTCTAGAAGATCCTCTTCCTTCATTGATGGTGATACAGTGAGAATGAAGCTTGTATCTTTTCGGCTTAATTGGGCAGTTAGTCCTTTAAGCCTCAAATTCAGCTCAACATCCTTATGAGAAAGTCCCATAGTATCTACCAAGACAAGATCATGCCATGAAAATCTCTCTATAGCCTTTATAAGCTCATCCTCAGCCCTTACAAGCTCAACAGGGATTGAGAACGCATCGCCAAATGCCTTAACCTGCTCATAGGCTCCAACTCTATAGCTGTCTAGAGTTATTATTGCAACTTTCTTACCCTCTCTTCTATAAAGATGAGCCATCTTTGCAAGAGTAGTTGTCTTACCAGTTCCAGTTGGTCCAAGGAATACCATGAAATGAGATGGATGCACCTGTAATTGATAGTCAATCGAGGTATTCTTCAGAATAAGATCACCAAGCTCTGCATTTACTCTATCTGGGGTTGCGGTAAAGCCATTAAGAAGACAGCTTTTGAGTGGACCTGTTATATGATTCAGCTCTAATAGCTCTTCAGCCTTATCGCACCCTGGCAGTGCTCTATGGATCTCGGTATTGAGTCTCTCCTCCTTTGAAGTCTTCTCTGGATCTGGAGTCTTAGCCTCTTTCTCGAATTCAGATATATCCTTTTCTTTAATGCTGTCTTCTTTCTTAGGATTATCGCTTATGTAGCATATGATCTCGCATCTTTTAGCTCTTCTAGAAAAAAGACCTCCAGGAGTCGTAAAGTCTCGACGAGAGTGAATTCGGATATTATCCCCATATTCACTTCTCGCCCGCTTTACTG
>CAVHSB010000050.1:4772-8892 GCA_963638635.1 Flexilinea sp. | reverse complement strand
AGTCTCATAGCTATCTTCAACAATAGTAATATATTGCATTTAAAGAATATACCTCGTAAGATCCTGATCTTCGATAATATCTCCAAGTCTTGTCTTTACATATTCCTTTGTGATATTGATTGTCTGACCTG
Source organism: Flexilinea sp. (assembly GCA_963638635.1). GTDB lineage: Bacteria > Spirochaetota > Spirochaetia > Sphaerochaetales > Sphaerochaetaceae > Ornithospirochaeta. The sequence goes on along the minus strand of CAVHSB010000050.1, from coordinate 8,761 downwards.
CACATTCATCAGCAGAGAATGCAACCTCTTCAAGAAGCTTCTCCATTACAGTATGCAGTCTTCTTGCTCCGATGTTATCATTGGTCTTATTCACATTATATGCAATCTCAGAGATTTCCTTCAAAGCTTCGTCATCAAATACAAGCTCTACATTCTCTGTTGAAAGCAATGCCTTATATTGCTTTGTAATTGCATTATGAGGCTCTGTAAGTATTCTATAGAAATCATCAGCAGTAAGATCCTTAAGCTCAACTCGCAGAGGGAATCTTCCCTGAAGTTCAGGTATAAGATCAGATGGCTTTGAGAGAGAGAATGCACCAGCAGCAATGAATAGGATATTGGTTGTATCTACAACACCCCATTTAGTATTTACCTGTGTTCCTTCAACAATTGGAAGAATATCTCTCTGGACACCTTCGCGGGAAACATCTGTATTGCTGTTATTGCCTTTTGAAGCAACCTTATCAATCTCATCAATGAAGATAATGCCCATTTGCTCGACTCTTTCCTTAGCCTCATCTGCAGCCTTATCGTTATCGATTACCTTATCCTGCTCTTCCTCTTTGATTATTTCTCTTGCTCTCTTTATTGTTAGCTTTCTTGTCTTTCCATTAGGTCCTGTTGCAAACATTTGAGAAAGTGAGTTAAGCGCATTCTGAACATCATCAATAGAGCCTCCTCCCATAATATTCACATTGGCCTTGGTCTGAACCTGCATCTCAACTTCTTTATCATCAAGAGAACCTGATCTGAGCATGGATCTGAACTTCTCTCTAGTCTCGCTTATCGCATTGGAGTCTGTCTCTGAATTAGTTAAAGATGGAAGCAATAAATCCAGCAGCCTATCCTCAACGATAGAGTCTATTTCTGCTTCCTTGCTCTTAGCCATCTCTTCCTTTACCATCTGTATGCCAGATGCCATAAGATCTCTGACCATAGACTCAACATCACGTCCGACATAGCCTACTTCTGTATATTTAGTTGCCTCAACCTTGACAAATGGAGCAGATGCAAGCTTAGCTATTCTTCTAGCAATCTCAGTCTTGCCAACACCAGTTGGACCAATCATAAGGATGTTCTTTGGTGTAACTTCCTCTCTGAGCTCTTTTGGAAGCTTCTTTCTTCTGACTCTGTTTCTAATAGCTATAGCTAAAGTCTTCTTAGCCTCTTCCTGTCCGATTACATATCCATCAAGAGCCTGTACTATCTCTTTAGGACTCATATTGTCTAGCTTCTTAGCCTCTATCAGTTCCATTTATTACCTCACATCTGATATTCAGGTTTGTATATATGCAGATTTCACCTGCAATCTTCACACTGCGTCTTGCAACCTCTTCTGCGCTCCAATCAACGCCAGCATCCAAGTAAGCTGTAGCTGCGCTTCTTGCAAAATCGCCGCCTGATCCAATAGCGCAAACATCCCCCTCTGGATCAAGAACATCGCCGTTACCGGTGATTTCATACATCTTATCGCCATCTGTTGCAATAAGCATTGCCTCTAGATTTCTTAGCTGCTTATCTGTTCGCCATTGCTTAGCAAGCTCAACTGCGCTTCTTGTCAAATCTCCATTATATTGCTTTAGCTTATCTTCAAATAACTCATAAAGCGTAAATGCATCTGCTGTAGATCCTGCAAATCCAATTACTACCTTGTCATCATATATTCTTCTTACCTTTCTTGCATTGCCCTTTGCTACAGTGTTACCGCTTGTAACCTGTCCATCTCCAGCAATAGCAACCTGTCCGTTCTTTCTAACTGCAACAATTGTCGTTCCTTGCATTCTATCTTCCTTTAGCATGTGGATGAGCTTCATTATACACATTCTTAAGTCGCTCTTTCGATACATGAGTATATATCTGCGTTGTCGAGATGCTCTCATGACCTAATAGCTCCTGGACTAAACGTATATCTGCGCCTCTATCCATCATATGAGTTGCAAAAGAATGGCGAAGCGTATGAGGAGTGAACTCCTTCTGCCACCCTAGCCTTTCTTTATACTTATCAAAAATAATATGTGCAGAGCTAAAGGGCAACCTCTTTCCGCTCTCTCCGATGAAAAGAGCTGGTTCAATTGCACATCTCTTGCTCTCTAAATAGCCTTTCCTTTCATCTAAATAGCCTTCCAATTCGCTAATAAGCTTCTTTGGAAGAAAAACATAGCGCTCCTTGCTTCCTTTTCCTATTATCCTTATACGTCTGTTCTTCCACTCTATATCCTTGACATCTACAGAAAGTGCCTCACTTATTCTGCAGCCTGTTGAATATAGAAATAAGAATAGAATATGATCCCTGTAGTCTAGAAAATCAGAATAAGGCACTGCTAATAGCTCCTTAACCTCTTCTTCTGTTAAAACTGCAGGCAGATGCTTTGTCTGTCGTCTTAGCGATACAGATTCAAATGGATTAATAGAGACAATATCATGTCTTAAAAGATATGTATAGAAAGTCCTATAACAGGTCAAATGACGTAGCACAGAGCTCTCTTCATATTCCTTAGAAAGCAATCTAGTCATCTCTCTTGCATCTTCTCGTCTTACATCCTCTATAGCTATACCACGCATTGATAGAAATTCTTCAAGATAAATCAGATCAAGGCGATAATTGATAATTGTATTTTCTGATAATGCTTTGATTTCCTTCTCATAGGATAGAAAATCATCAATCAGCTCTAGCTCTCTATTCATCTAAGCTTAGTATACCAAATTTACGTTTATCATAACCATAGATGCCATCATCTCTTCTATATAAATAATGCTTTGGAGATATTAGGAAATCAGAGAATGAATCTATTACAGGTGCACCGCTTTTAGCATAGTCCTGCAATATCGGAGAAGACAAAGCGGATTTCATTATCGCGACATCTCTTCCCATATCAAGTGCAAGCTTCAGATACTCAGCATCGCTATAGCTCTTAATATTCTCATCTGCAGCCATAACAACATCAGAAAAGTATGCAGCTGCTGCTTTAGCTCTCAGCACACTTTTATAGCTTACATTCACATCCCCAGCCTCAATGCTTATTCCAACGCCGCTTGTAATTACAAGATTATGAAGATATTTTCTTCTTACTCGTTCAAAGCCACATGGGAATATATAGCTTATTGAGCCCTTACCATCTAATATCCCCTTCTCTATCGCATCAGAGGAAGGAGAGAATGGAATAAAGATGACATTATAGCCCGATAAAGCAGCTTCAAAGGCTGAAACATAGCATTTCTCGATAATGGCCTTTGACGCCTTATGCGGTGTTGATATAAACACTCTTTTGCGTGAAGTAAAAAGATTGCCTAGATAGCTTACTCTCTGATTATCAGGTGTTGTAAAACTCTCGATCATATGACCTCCTATATATTAATATCGAAAAAGGTCATATTCTGCTAATTTTTAATTATTCTTTCCTAATAGCCAATCAATCAAATCAATATCTTCATCAAGATAAGTCAATCCCGGAATCGAGAAGTGGTCAGCGCCTTCAAACTCTATAAGCTCTGCGCAACCTCCAGCTTCCTTGATTGCAGCTACAAACTCAATTGATGCTTCAGGCGGAACAACTGTATCGGCAGAGCCTACAAATACCTTCATTGGAACATTCTTAAGCCTTTCAATATTTGACTCCTTGCTTTGTATGCTTCCTGAAAGAGGCGCAATCCGAGAAAAAAGCTCCGGATAGGCAAGTGCTATATTAAATGTTCCAGTTCCGCCCATGCTATGGCCTGTAAGTGATATATTGCTCTCATCTATATCAAACTCATCAACAATAAATTTTATAAGCTCATATATTGCTTCACTCGATTTAACCCAACCCTTTTGTTCACTTGGAACCTGTGGGATGATTATATAGCCATCAACATCTGAAAGCTCACCACTTTCAAGATATTGAGGAAATCCATCTACTGCTGTTATGAGATTCAAGTCCTCGCCCTTTCCGGATCCTCCATGAAGATATATTATGAGAGACATATTCTCCCCCTCCTCAGCTGGTTTATAT
>CAVHSB010000050.1:0-4708 GCA_963638635.1 Flexilinea sp. | reverse complement strand
TAGCCAATATCTTATTGGCCCATAAGAGCTAGTATCTAGTTCACATGGAATGAGCTTTGAAGCATATTCTTCTTGTTCAGCTGTTAATATCTTATTGGAAGATTCAATCTCATCTGTGTTCTTCAAGCTTCTGCAACCCCAAAGCAATAATATTGCAAAAATGATAGATAGTATTTTTATATTCTTCATTCAAGTCCTCTGCTCTCATTATACTACTCTCACGTCTATTGAGATTAAATGATTGTTCTGATAATTGTAATGCATTAAAGATTTAAGGAAATAACTGCAATATAAGGTAGGGCAACTACCATTATTCAGATAAGACAAAGAAGTCTAGCTATTCCAGTTAGATCAAATCCACAATTATCTTTATATACAAAGCAGCTATAACAAACAGCAACATTGGCTTAATGACCTTTGTATCCTTTCTTATAGCAAACTCGCTTCCAAGCAGATTACCTATTATAGAGGCAATCATGCATGGGATTCCAAGCTTATAGATTATATTGCCATTGATTATGAAGGTAGCTACTGCTGCAATATTTGATGAAAGATTTATAGCTTTGGTTATTCCACAGGCATAAATCATAGGAAATCCAATTGATGAGAATATAAGAGTATAGAACATACCTGTTCCAGGTCCGAAGAAGCCATCATATATTCCGATCAAAAAGGAAAGAAATGCAACAAGAATATATCCTTTAACACCTATTTCAAATTTAAGGGAGGCTCCATCTGCATTTATGTTAATAGTTTTATTCTGTCTATTCTTAGCCTTTGGCTTAAAGAGCGTAAAGAAAGTAAGTATTGGAAGAACAATAAGAAGCATATAGCGGAATATTCTCCCTACAAAATGAAGTGCCAGCTGCGCACCCAAAAGAGCTCCTATTATTGAGAACAGCGCACCTGCTAAAGCTATAGACCAGACAATCTCCTTCTTTCTTGCATAGTTTAGCATTGCGAAGAATGTTCCAAAGGTTGAAGAGAATTTATTGTTTCCAAGTGCATAGATAGGAGGAAGACCTATGGCATAGTACGAGGTAAGTGATACAAGACCACCTCCTCCAGCAATTGAATCAATGAATCCAGCCAGGATGCATAGAAGTGTCATTATAACAATCTTATCTATAGTTACATCAATCATCATCGTCTCCAAGAGGAGAGTATCTATCAAATTCGTTTAAAAGAGAAGATGTATCAAGATGTGTATATATCTGAGTTGTCTTGATATCCGAATGACCAAGCATCTCCTGAACACTCCTTATATCAGCACCACCTTGAAGCATATGGGATGCAAATGAATGTCTTAGTGTATGTATGGTAGCATCCAAGCCTAACGCCTTTGAAACTCTATGGAACCTCAAATGAGCAGCCTGTCTAGTCATTCGCTCGCCTCTTCTGTTCAAAAAGAGGGCACTCTCTCTTTTATTCTTCTTCGAAATCAGCTTTATTCTAATATTCTCAAGATAATAAACAAGCGCAGCATGAGCCTCTTTACCTATGAATACTACTCTCTCCTTACCTCTTTTGCCTATAACTCTTATGGTGCTCTCATTTTCATTGAATGAGTTAATATCTAGGCTTATCGCCTCACTGATTCTCATTCCCGATGAGTAAATAAGCTCAAAAAGAGTATAATCTCTAATTCCCAGCTCCTTGTCCTTCTTGAATTCATCAAGAAGAGGATCTATCTCTTCTATAGATATGGTCTTTGGAAAGTGCTCACTCTCTTTAGGCTTCTCAATAAGCTTTGCTGGATTATTTTTTACTATCTCTTCATCTATCAAAAAAGAATAGAAGGATCGGAGTGAAGATAAAATCCTTGATGAGGTTCTCTCATCAACATCATCTTCTCTTCGTCTGTATTCTATATAGGCCTCAATAGTTTTGGCATCTGTATTTTCAAGAACAAGGCTATTATGATCAAGATAATTCATATAGAGCCTGCTTTCACGAGAATAAACCTCCCGGGTTTTATCCGAGAGGCGCTTTGTATAGACTATATAATCTTCAAATCCAGAAACCAGATCCTTATTTACAGCTGATAGCTCTTTATCTGTTATCCTCATCATTTCTATTGATTCTCATAACAGCAGGAATTGAGTAGTCATCGCTTCTGCCCTGTCTTTTACCAAGCTGATTCTGAAGATCCTGCCATCTATTTACATTGATGAAGCCGGCATCAGATGAAGTGCTTTCCTTCTTTGGAGGCTCTTCTCTCTTTACTTCTTCCCTCTTGAATTCCTCTCTAGGCTTCTCCTGGTAGGCCTGCTCGCTCTTTCTTCTATATAGATCTGCATCAGGAACAGCAGTAGTTACTTCTCTATGATCAAATCCAGTAGCAACTACAGTTACCTTGATTCTGTCTCCAAGTGCCGGATTATAGCTCTGGCCAACGATAATAAGAGCATCCTCTGCACAGTTCTTTGTAATGAGATCCACTACATTCTGATACTCCTGAAGTGTGAGGTTATCACCACCTGCTAGATTGACAAGAACAGCCTTAGCACCATCAATTGAAGCATTCTCCAAAAGAGGATTGTTAATGCTTTGCTTAGCAGCTTCAACAGCTCTATTTGAGCCCTCTCCGAAGCCAAGCCCGATAAGAGCCTCTCCCTTACCCTTCATTACTGTCTTTACATCTGCAAAGTCAATGTTGATTTCACCAGGCTCTGTAATAAGATCGGATATTCCCTGTACAGATTGCAGCAAAGCTGAATCTGCCATTAAGAATGCCTGCTTTATAGGAGTATTGTTATCTACAACATTAAGCAGATTCTGGTTAGGAATCATGATGAGAGTATCAACACTCTTCTTAAGCTTTTCAAGGCCCTGCTGTGCAAGCATTAGCTTCTTCTTTCCCTCAAAAGCAAAAGGTGTTGTAACAACAGCAACAGTCAAGGCTCCAGATGCCTTAGCAACCTCAGCAACAACAGGTGCAGCTCCAGTACCAGTACCGCCACCCATACCTGCTGTAATGAATACCATATCTGTATTCTCAAGCTCTTTCTTGATATCTTCCTTGCTTTCAATAGCAGCCTTCTCTCCGATCTCTGGCTGGCCACCAGCTCCAAGACCTCCAGTAAGCTCCTTTCCTATTGCTATTCTTGTCTGAGCATTTGAACGCTGAAGAGCCTGCACATCAGTATTGAGTGCAATGAAGCTGATCTTCTTAAGTCCCTGTGCAATCATTCTGTTGACAGCATTTCCACCGCCACCGCCTACACCTACTACCTTGATGATTGTTGGTGCAGCTGCTTCGCCACCTGTTGTATCTTCTATGTCGAAAATATCAAAGCTCATATACTCTCCTAAAATAATTTACCTAATAATGTTCTTACTCTTCCAGAAAGGGAATTCTTATTCATACTCACAGAAAAGGCCTGTGGCTCTTTATACTTCTTCGCCTCGCTCTTCAAAAGTCCAAGCACTGTGGTATATCGAGGATCTATATACATTCTATCTAGTCCATTTATAGCTTCAGGGAAACCAATTCTTGCAGGAACACGGAATATCTCAGCTGCAAGCTCTGTAGCACCAGATAATAGCGAACCGCCTCCGACTAAGATTATACCAGATCCAAATGGACCGGAGATTCCACTCTCTTCAAAGTCCTGCTTGATTCTTGAGAATATCTCAGCCATACGAGCCTCCATTATCTTAGCAAGCTCCTTCTTTGGAAGCCTAATAGGCATCTTTCCACCAACTGCAGGTGTGATGATCATCTCATCATCCCTTATATTTGGACTATAGCAAGAGCCATCGGATATCTTAATATTCTCACTAGCAGCGCGCGGAAGCTGCAGCATATAAGCTATATCGTTAGTTACTGTATCGCCACCCATATCTATAGCGCCAACATATATAGGAGATCCAGATGAGTATGCTATGCAATCTGTAGAGCCTGATCCTACATTTATTATTATAGCACCAGCCTCTCGCTCCTCCTGTGAGAGTACAACCTCACTATCTGCAAGAGTTGAAAGCATAAGCTTCTGAACCTGTAGACCTGCCTTTTGAACACACTTCTTCTGATTCTGAATAATCGGAGATGAGCCGATAACCAGCAATACCTTAGTATCAAGTCTGTGACCCAGCATATCGATTGGGTCCTTGATTCCTGATCTGGAGTCAACCTGGAAATCCTGAACAAGCGTATGTATTACCTCAGTATTCTGAGGAAGCTCCCTATTTCTAGCTACATCGATACTTCGTCTGATGTCATCTCTTGTTATCTCACCGCTTTTATTATTGATTCCAACAACACCATTGGAGGATATTCCATGAAGATGATCACTTCCAATTGAAAGAATAACAGAGCCAATATCTGCACCAGCCTGTAGCTCAGCATCAGATACAACCTGATTTATGACCTTCACAGTCTGCTCGATATTCACTATAGACCCATTCTTTACACCAAGGGATGGATGCTCATTTACAGCTTCAATCATCAGCTCGCCATCACGAGACAATGAGCCGATTACGCATCTTGTCCAGCTTGTTCCTATATCTAACCCAAGTAATGTTTTATCACTAGACATTTTTACCCCTTAAGCCTCACAAGCTGATTTGATCTGAGTTCATAATTAACAACAGGAGATGTGAACATTGAGCTCTTCTTCTGCTCTTCTTCTATGATTCTCAATGAAGATAAAAGCCTGCTATCACTTAGAGCATCACTGGTCTTGAATGTTGCATTAAGACTAGA
>CAVHSB010000049.1:0-13740 GCA_963638635.1 Flexilinea sp. | reverse complement strand
ACTATAGAGTTGATAATATGGAAAACTACAGCGAAATGTTCAAAGCTGTAGCTTTTTTCTCATTTAAATATGGCAAGATTGATTGGATAGAATCCAACAATGAATATTGGCTTGAGCAGGATTCAAGACTCAGAAAGGATTTCAATGTAACAAGCGGAATCCTCTCAGATGATATTGAGAAATTCAAATCAAAGTATCTTATGAAGAAGTACTATAAGAAGGCTGGAGTTCCGACTGCCAGAATTCTTAAGGTATCGACAATGAAGAAGGCTGAGGTCTTTCTTGATGAGATTGGCGGCTATCCTATTATTGCAAAGCCTGAATGCGGAGTAGGTGCTGCGCATACCTATAAGATCACAAATAAAGAAGAGCTTGAAGAATTCTTCAAAACAAAGATCGAGTGTCCTTATGTAATAGAAGAGTTCATCGATGGTGATATCGTATCATATGATGCTATAACAGATAGCAACGGGGAGCCTCTATTTGAGTCTATGACCTGCTGGCCTCCATCAATTGCAGATATCGTAAATAAGCATTTGGATCTTAATTATTATGTATCTCCAGCAGTTCCTGAGAAACTCCAGGAGTATGGAAGGGCAACTGTTAAGGCCTTTGGTGCTAGATCCCGCTTCGTGCATTTAGAGTTCTTCTCTTTGAAGAAGGCCAAGAAAGGACTTGGAAAGAAGGGTGACTTCGTTGCACTTGAAGTTAATATGAGACCTGCAGGTGGCTATACGCCAGATATGATGAACTGGGCTCATAGTAAGGATGTCTATAAGATCTATAGCGATATGGTAGCCTTTGATGAGGTAAGGACTTCTTTTGATGGCCCAGATAGATATTGCATTTATTCATCAAGAAGAGATGAGAAGAGCTATAAGCATACAAGTGAAGAGATAATTGAAAAATACAAAGCTAACATAAAGATGGCAGAGCGTCTTCCTTCTCTTTGGTATGATGCAATGGGCAACTATATGTTCACAGCTCTCTTTGATACAAAGGAAGAGGTAGATGAATTCATTGCATTTGTCGGAGAGGAAAATGGAAGGTAAGCTCTATACTCACTATTCAAGCTATCTTGGACGTGAGATGACATATAAGGCATTCGGACGTAAGACAGGTCGTCTTGCTATCGCATTTGCGCCTCAAAATGGTCGCTATTGCGATTTTGAGAACTTCGGAATGGTAGATTCCATCTCTAAGTGGATTGAGGATGGATCTATTTATCTTGTGCTTGCAGATTCTCTAGATGAGCTATCATGGTCTAATCATGAGCTTTCTGGAAGAGAGAGAATAGAGAATCAGGAGAGGTGGTATAACTACATAATTGAGGAGCTGTATCCGGCTGTATCTAAAAAGAAGAGCGGTGCTATTGCTCTTGGCTGCTCTATGGGAGGCTTCCATGCAGGAAACTTCTTCTTCCGCCGCCCAGATAAGTTCAGCGCTATGATATCTCTATCCGGCACCTTCAATGCATCAGATTTCTTTGGTTCCTATATGGATGATTTAGTATATGCAAATAGTCCATCTACATTTCTTCCTAATATGGATGAGAATCATCCTTGGATGAAAAAATACAGAAGCAGCACTATCATCACATGCTGTGGACAGGGAGCATGGGAGGAGAATCTCTTAAGAGGCACTAGAGAGCTTGATGGCATATTGAGCTCTAAGAATATTCCTCATTTCTCTGATTATTGGGGCTATGATGTCAATCATGACTGGCCTTGGTGGCAGAAGCAGCTTCCATATTTCTTCTCAGAATTCCTATTCAAATAAAGGTGCAAGATGGCAAATTCAAGATCGATAATAACAGTTGTAGGAAAGGATCAGGTAGGCATAATCGCTAAGGTATGCACATACCTGAGCAATAATGATATCAACATATTGGATATATCGCAGACTATTGTCAGCGGCTTTTTCAATATGATGATGATTGTAGATATCAAAGCTAAGGATAGTGAATTTCTAAAGATCAGCGATGAGCTTGAAGCGCTTGGCTCTTCAATTGGTGTACAGATAAAGCTTCAAAGAGAAGAAATCTTCTCTCTTATGCAAAGGATCTGACATGATAAATATCAATGAAGTCATTGAAACAAATAAGATGATCGAAAAGGAGAATCTGGATGTCAGAACCATAACGCTTGGCATCTCTCTTCTGGATTCCATCTCTGATGATTTAGAGAAAACCAGAAATAGCATCTATGACAAGATAACGAGTACAGCTGCAAAGCTTCTAGCAGTCGGAAATGATATAGAGCGTGAATACGCCATTCCAATTGTAAACAAAAGAGTATCTGTAACTCCTATAGCTTTGATAGGAGCCTCTGCTGCAAAAAGCGAGGATGACTTTGTTAAGCTTGCAGAAACACTCGATAGGGCAGCTGCGGAGGTAGGTGTCAATTTCATCGGTGGCTATTCTGCACTTCCTGCAAAGGGCATGACCAGAGCTGAGAGCCTTCTTATAAAATCTATTCCAGAGGCACTTTCAAGGACAGAGCGTGTATGCTCATCTGTAAATCTAGGCTCCACTAAGGTCGGTATAAACATGGATGCTGTAAAGCTCATGGGAGAGATTATAAAGGAGACTGCAGAGAAGACTAAGGATAGAGATAGCATAGGCTGTGCAAAGCTTGTAGTCTTCTGCAACGCTCCTGATGATAACCCATTTATGGCAGGTGCCTTCCATGGCGTTACAGAGTGCGATGCTGTAATCAATGTCGGTGTATCTGGCCCTGGCGTTATTAAGAGTGCTATTGATGAGGTAAGAGGCAAGGACTTCGGTATTCTTTGTGATACCATCAAGAAGACTGCCTTCAAGATCACAAGAGTAGGGCAGCTTGTAGCTGTAGAGGCATCAAAGCGCCTTGGAATACCTTATGGTATAGTTGATCTCTCTCTTGCTCCCACACCTGCTGTAGGAGACTCTATAGCAGAGATTCTTGAGTCAATCGGTGTTGAGAAGGTCGGAGCTCCTGGCACAACTGCAGCGCTTGCTCTTTTAAACGATCAGGTAAAGAAAGGCGGCATAATGGCCTCTAGCTATGTCGGAGGTCTCTCTGGTGCTTTCATTCCAGTCTCTGAGGACCATGGAATGATTGATGGCGTACTTGAAGGATCCTTATCTATAGAGAAGCTTGAAGCAATGACTGCTGTATGCTCTGTGGGCCTTGACATGATAGCAATCCCTGGAAATACCAAAGCCTCAACTATATCAGGAATAATTGCAGATGAGATGGCTATTGGCATGATAAACCAGAAGACAACTGCTGTAAGGGTTATTCCTGTAGTAGGAAAGGATGTCGGAGATGATGCTGAGTTCGGAGGTCTTCTTGGCTATGCTCCTATTATGAAGGTAAGTGAATTCTCATCTGATGACTTCATAAATAGAGGCGGAAGAATTCCTGCCCCTATCCATAGCTTCAAGAACTAGAAATCCTTGAGTATATCCTCTGCATGTGTTGAAACCTTGACCTTGTCATAGGCCTTGATGATAACTCCATCCTCGTCTATGACATATGTCATGCGTATTATTCCCATATAGCGCTTTCCGTATAAGCTCTTCTCACCCCAGGCCTCATATGCCTCGATTACGCTTGTATCCTCATCTGAGAGGAGCGTAAAGTTGAGATTCTGCTTTTCTGCAAATCTCTGGTGGCTCTTCTGGCTATCCCTGCTTATTCCGATTACAGTGAACCCCTCTGTAGCAAGCTCATTCTTCTTGTCTCTGAAGGAGCATGCTTCCTTTGTACAGCCCGCAGTACTGTCCTTTGGATAGAAGTAGAGTATTACCTTAGAGCCTCTGTACTCGCTTAGCGATACTTCCTTTCCATCCTTATCCTTTAGTGTGAAATCCGGTGCTTTTGTTCCAATTGCCAGCATTTTCTCCTCCTCTTGGTGTAGTTTTCATGTAAATAACAATAGAATATTAGACGATTAGCAATTTTATGCTATATTCTACTCTAGAGGTAGTATATATGGCTAATGATGTTTTAACCAATGTAGGTGCACGTGAGAATGTGCTATTGAAGAAAGTCTATCTATGGATGACTCTAGGTCTTTTCATTACTGCAGCTGTAGCTGTAGGCGTCGGAAGCTCAGAAGCGCTTTTGAGGACACTGGCACTTAACCCGATATCTGTAATTGTTCTATGCGTGCTTCAGATAGCCTTAGTCATCGTATTATCTGCACGTATTGAGAAGCTATCTGCAGGTGCAGCTATAGGAATATTCTTAGGCTATTCAGCTTTGACAGGTGTTACCTTCTCTTCCCTATTCTGCTTATATGTAGGTACTGGAATAATTGAGAAGGCATTCTTCTCTACAGCTGTTGTATTTGTTGTTGCATCTCTTTATGGAATGTTCACCAAGCGTGCTGTACAGGGTATGAGAGGATGGCTGATGGTTGGGCTTATATCAATCATAATTGCATCTCTTTTCAATATATTCATAGGCTCTACTGTTCTAGATCTAGGTATTTCTGTACTTGGAATTCTTCTCTTTACAGGAATAACAATCTGGGACACAAACAAGATCAAGGGAATGAATGATAGCTATGGCTATGAGATGACAAGCGATGAGCTTAATAAGATTTCAATCCTAGGTGCTCTTGATATCTATCTGGATTTCCTCAATATATTCCTGTATTTTGTCAGAATCTATGCAAAGTCAAATAAGAACTAGAATAGCTGAAACTGACGATTACGTTGTCTTTTATAAGGAGTCGGGACTTCCTACAGTCCCGCTCAAGGGACAAAGCGGCCGCACTTTACTTGGTGAGGTCGCATCTTTTTATCCCGAGGTGCTTGATGTTAAGGGCATAAATGAGTGGGAGGGTGGTACCCTTCATCGCCTCGATACCCTGACATCTGGAATCGTATTATTTGCAAGAAACCAGAGATGCTTTGACTATCTATATAATGAGCAGAAAGAAAATAGAATAGAGAAGACATACAGAGTTAAAGTCTCTTCCTCTTTCTCAGCTCTGCCTGGTTTTCCTCCTTATCCATATAGGTCTCCTCTTGAGAGCTCTGTGATAATAGAGTCTAGATTCAGAGCCTATGGCCCAAGGGGACAAGCAGTCCGTCCTGTATTAGATGATAGAAGATATGATGCAGCAAGGAGCTATGTCACAAAAGCATATAGGGAAAGCGTTGATAGTGTAATATGCAAGATAACCAAGGGCTTCAGGCATCAGATAAGATGCCATATGGCCTGGGCGGGCTGTACGATAAAAGGAGATGAGCTTTATGGCGCATCTCCTGATAGCAGCTTCGGCTTAGAAGCCATTGAAATAGCCTTTAAGGATATTTCCGGAAGGATGGTAGAATACTCTACCTCTCAACTCCGAATACGATAGTTCTGTTGTCGTGGATTATTATTCTGTTCTCTAAATGAGCCTTTACAGCTGTTGCAAGAACTCTCTTCTCAACATCCTTTCCCACTTCCTTAAGCCCCTGTGGCGTAAGCTCATGATTTACTCTTACTACATCCTGCTCAATGATCGGACCCTTATCTAGGTCTTCTGTTGCATAGTGCGCTGTAGCTCCGATCATCTTCACGCCTCTCTCATATGCTCTCATGTATGGATTAGCCCCCTGGAAGGCTGGGAGGAATGCATGGTGTATATTAATTACTTTTCCCTTCCATTCCTCTGTGAACTCTGGAGTGAGAATCTGCATGTAGCGTGCTAGAACTATTAAATCTATGTCGAAGCGCTTTAAGAGATCAGATATCTTCTCCTCCTGTGCTCTTTTATCTTCTCCGACAGGGAAGTAGTAGTATGGGATTCTGAATTGGTTTGCAACCTTCTCAAGATCTGGGTGGTTGGAGATTATGAGTGGAATCTCGCACTTGAGCTCTCCCTCAAGCTGTCTGCTGATAAGATCAAATAAGCAATGGCTGGTCTTTGATACAAGTATTGCAATACGGGGAGTGTAGTCAGAGTAGTGGCAGGACCATGTGAACTTCATCTCATCTGCAAATACAGAGAATTGCTTTTCAAGATCTCTTCGGCTTGTCTCCAAGTCTGATGCATCAAGCTCTATTCTCATGTAGTACATATTCTCATAGCTATCTGTATGCTGCTGACAATGAAGAATATTGAAGCCAGCATTATAAAACCAATTTACAGCAGCAGAAAGGAGTCCCTTTCTGTCCTCGCTTTGAAGCAGGAATATTATCTTAGTCATTCTTGAGCTCCTCTGTCTCTAATACATCCTCATCAGTGGATGTTACCTTTTCGACCTTTCTCTCAATCATTGAGAGTGTCTTTGAAAGCTTCTTTGAGAGCGTAGTAGCCTCTTCATAGAGCTTTATAGCCTCTTCAAGCCCCGTCTTCTCATCTTTCAATAGCTCTGTGATCTTCTCAAGTCTTTCCAAATCACTTTCAAAACTCATAGTTTATCCTCAACTTCGGAGTAGAACTCTCCTTTATATAATCTTGTTTTAAGAATATCGCCTTTATTTATGTCCTTGATATTCTTTATTACATTACCATCCTTATCTTCAACGACAGCATAGCCTCTCTTAAGAATAGAAAAGGGTGATAATCCTTTAGCCTCTCTCTTTGCAGCCTCAACCTTGATAATAGACATCTCAACTCTTTTTAGGATATTGTCCTTTATCTCCTTCCTTGCTTTGCTGATGCAGTCTTTTTCCTTGGAAAGCCTAGCATTAATGAGATGTGCTTGCTCTTGCTTTGCCTCTCTCAGCCTGAGCCTATTGCTACGTGCACGCTCTTTGATGAGCTCTGAGATATCAGCATCTGCCATCATTACCTTAAATTCTGCATTTTGGAACTTCTTTGTTATATAGAATGTAAGATTCTCATTATCTGGAATCCTATGAGATAGAGCTGATAGCATATTCTTTATTGTATTGCTAGGCTCTTCTATGGTATCAAAGCGTCTTCTTGCTCTCTGTAGCTTATTTTCAATCAAAAGAGATAAGGAAGACTCCACAGCCTTCAGCTTCTCAATTCTATTGAATATATCAGCTGTTGCAAGCTCTGCAGCCGCAGATGGAGTAGGTGCTCTTAAATCAGCTACAAAGTCTGAAATAGGCCAGTCTATCTCGTGTCCAACTGCAGAGATTACAGGAATCTCTGAGGTATGGATAGCCTCTATTACTGTATCCTCTGAAAATGTAGCTAAATCTTCTACAGAGCCTCCGCCTCGACCGACTATAAGCACATCGCAGGCTGAGAAATTGTTCGCCTGCCTTATTCTTGATGCTATTGTTAAATCAGCACCTTCTCCTTGAACAGAGGCTGGAAAGACTATGATGTTTACAGATGGTGCTCTTCTTCCTGTTATATTGAGAATATCCTGAAGCGCTGCACCTGTTATGGATGTAACGACTCCAATTGTCTTTATGTTCTTTGGAAGCTCCTTCTTGATATCAAGGTCAAACCATCCAAGGCTTTTGTAATATTCCTTTCGCTTCTCAATTCTCAGCAGTAGCTCACCGTCCCCCTTGAGTGCAAGCTTCTCTATTATGAAGGTTATCTTGCCGCCCTTCTCATAGTAGTCTATTCTGCCCTTGGCAATTACCTCGTCTCCATCCTTGAAAAGAGGCATATTATATTGCGCAGTTCTGAATACAGCAGCTCCTATTACAGCCTTCTCATCCTTCAATGTAAAATACCAATGACCAGTTGAGGATGGATGAAAGCCTGCAACCTCACCAGATATAGTGATCTGGTAGAAGCTCTCACTGATAAGAGTATGTAAAAGAGAGGAAGCCTGACTGACTGTCAGTGCTGCTATTTCATCATAAGGCATAGAGAAAGTATAACGGAAAAAAGATCATAAAAAAAGAGCTACCCGAAGATAGCTCTCTAAGATTCAATCTTAATTAGTCCTCAACGATTGCATCGTTTGGGCATACGCTTGCGCATGTGCCGCAAGAGATACATGTGTCTGGATCAATAGAATAGATGTCGCCCTCAGAAATTGCTGATACTGGGCATTCGCCAGCACATGTTCCGCAAGCTACACAGCTATCTGTAATCTTGTAAGCCATAGTAGTACTCCTTAAAGTGGTTGTTTTACGCTTTAAGTATAGCTACACCTCAATCGTCGGTCAATTCTAATATAGCTTTATTTTATTTCTGCTTTTTTCTAAAATATCGCAATATGAAAAGACTAGTTATAGCTGAAAAGCCATCAGTAGGACGTGAGATTGCAAAGAATCTCGGTGCATTTGATAGAAATCATGGATATATAGAGGGGCCAGAGTGGGTTGTCACATGGGCACTTGGTCATCTTGTTGAGCTTGCTGAGCCTGCTCACTACTCAGAGCGTTATAAGAGATGGTCGCTTAAGGACCTTCCAATGCTTCCTGAGACACTGGACCAGGAAGTAATAGATGAGTCAAAGGAGCAATTTGAGGTGATTGAAGCTCTATTAAAGAGATCTGATTTCTCATCCGTCGTTATAGCAACGGATGCAGGAAGAGAGGGTGAGCTTGTAGCTAGATGGATCTTGAAGCTGTCAGGATATGAGGGAAAGCTTGAGCGTCTTTGGATATCATCACAGACAGAAAAGGCCATCAAGGAGGGCTTTGAGAATCTTAAGCCAGCATCAGACTATGATAATCTATATAAGGCAGCCTCCTGCCGTGCCGCAGCTGATTGGTATGTAGGAATGAATGTCACTAGAGCTCTGACATGCTTTTATGATGCTAAGCTATCTGCAGGTCGAGTACAGACTCCGACTCTTGCGCTTATGACTAAAAGAGAGGATGAGATAGATGCCTTCTTAGGTAACTATTACTATTCAGCTAGAGGTGATTTCTCTCTTTTCTCTGCTTCCTATTATCCTGAAGAAAACACAATCAGATTTACATCCGATGAGCTTGCCGAGGAGATGAAGGGATGGAAGGACAAGAAGGGCAGAGTTGTAGCCTTGACAAGCGAAGAGAAGAGCGAGCCAGTTCCTCTTGCATATGATCTTACAGAGCTGCAGCGTGATGCGAATATCTCATTGGGCTTCTCTGCAAAGGAAACACTTGATACTCTTCAGCGCCTATATGAGGTACATAAGATAGTAACCTATCCAAGAACTGATTCAAGATGCATAACAGCAGATATAGTCCCAACACTTAAAGATAGAATAAGAGCCTTATCTGATACTCTATTCTCTCGTGTTGTTGATGAATATCTCACAAATGGCTATGTCGAGAGCAATCCAAGATTCGTAAATGATCAAGAGGTGTCTGACCACCATGCGATAATCCCTACAGAGCAAAGGGTAAAGCTCTCTGAGCTATCTCCGAATGAGGCTAAGCTATGGCAGCTGATTGCATTGAGATTCTTAGAGGTTATAGGAGAGGATTACAAATATAAGACAACAACAGCAGTCATAGATGTTGATGGAAGGCTTTTCAAGACAAGACTTACACTTCCTGTTAAGAAGGGCTACAGAAGCGTAAGCGAGAGTGCGGGAATCAAGACAGCAGCAGATATCATAGATGATAGCGATAATCAATTTGCTTTGATGCGTTTAAAGGAAGGGGATGAGGTAACGCTTTCTCAGGTCAAGGTGAGAAAGAGTGCAACAACTCCTCCTGAGCGCTATACAGATGCAACTCTCCTATCTGCTATGGAGCATGCTGGACGATTCGTTGAGGATAGCAATCTAAAATCAAATCTCTCAAATGGACTTGGAACTCCTGCAACAAGAGCGGATATGATTGAGAAGCTTGTTCAGAATAGATATGTCGAGAGAGTCGGGAAGTACTTTGTTCCAACAGCTAAGGGAAGAGAGGTAGTAAGGCTTGCACCGCTTGTTCTGAGATCTCCTGAGCTTACAGGAGAGTGGGAGGGCAGACTTGAGGCTATAAGCAAGGGAAAAGAGGATCCTGATAAATTCATAAGGGATATAAAGAGCATGGCAACCTCACTTGTAAAGGAGGTTGAAGCATCGAATCTTACCTTTGCACCGCTTTTCAAGGATAGCAAGAAGTGTCCATATTGTGGCTCTGATATGATGAGGGCACAGGATGCAGATGGCTCTATTCACTATATTTGTCAACGTCTTTCATGCAGCTACGAGGAGCGTGAGGTAAAGGTCAAGGTTGATACAGGCTCAAATATTAAGAAGACTGTTACCACAGCAGGAGATAAGCCAAAGATCGTAATAAGAAGATCTGCTGGTGCTGTAAGGATTCCAAAGGCTGTATATGAGACAAAGCTTGAGGTTGTAAAAGAGAGTAAGCTTCAATATAAGCATAAGGAGTCTAGAGGCTTTGAAGAGAGAAGAAAGCCTAATGGCAGCTTCTCTTCATCAAGCGATTTCTCTGGTGGAACTATGGCTGATTTCTTTAAGCTAAGCCAGGCTAAGGCAGAGGAAAGAAAGAATAAAAAACGTAAGTAATGTTATTATAATAACATTGATGTTATAATATAGACATTATATTTATTATTTGCTATTATCTTGCCGTCATGAAAGTAGCAATAGTTGGTTATGGAAGAATGGGTAGAGCAATCTATTCGATTCTTCTTGGTTCAAATGAAGAGGTAGTATCAATAATAGATCCTCTTTCAAATGCAAAGGAAGTTACAAGCAGTGTCCTTGATGCAGCTTCATTGGGGGATGCTGAGGTCGTAATCGATTTCTCATCTCCTTCCTCTGCGGTCGATAATATCATAATGTATTCCAAGCTAGGCATTCCTGCTGTAATAGGTACAACAGGCTGGTACAGCGAGATTGATAAGCTAAAATCAATCATAGAGGACGATGAGGCTAAGATTCTTTACTCTGGAAATTATTCAATGGGAGTTGCTATATTCCTGCGTTTGGTAAACAGAGCGGGGCTCCTTATAAACAAGTGCAAAGGCTATGATGTTTCTATAAGAGAGGTCCATCATACAGGAAAGGCAGATAGTCCATCTGGAACTGCCCTGATGATAGCCGATGAGCTACTCTCCACAGTAGATAAGAAGAAGGAGCTTTTGATTGGAAACAGCAACGGAAAAATAAGGCAAGAGCAGCTTCAGATTACCTCAGAGAGAGTTGGAAAGGTTCCTGGCATCCATGAGGTTACATTGGATAGTGATTTCGATACCATAACGCTTACTCATAGCGCAAGAAGCAGAGAGGGCTTTGCATCGGGTGCTGTAGAGGCTGCAAGGTGGATACTGGCTACGGACAAGAAGGGACTTCTTACAATGGATGATTTCTTAGACGAATTTTTAGGAGAATTATAATATGGATAAGCTATTTAGAGGTGTATATACAGCAATGATTACACCCTTTACGGATTACAATACAGTAGATTACGCATCACTTGAGAGAATCGTAAATGAGCAGATTGAAAGCGGCATTGATGGTCTTGTTCCTTGTGGCACAACAGGAGAAAGCCCAACACTTTCGCACGAAGAGCATGATAGAGTTATTGCTCAGACTATCAAATATGCTTCTGGACGTGTTCCTGTAATTGCCGGTACTGGCTCTAACGCAACAAGCGAGGCAATAAGACTCTCTCAGCATGCTCAGGATGCTGGTGTCGATGCAGTTCTTCTTGTAAACCCTTATTACAATAAGCCAACTCAAAGAGGCCTGTATTTGCATTTCAAGGCAATTGCCGATTCTGTCTCTGTTCCTTGCATTCTTTATAATATTAAAGGCAGAACAGGCGTTAACCTCAATACTGAAACCCTGCTGCAGCTATCAGCTGAGTGCAAGAACATCGTTGCAGTAAAGGAGGCAAGCGGTAACCTTGAGCAGATGAAGGATGTCATTGAGAGAAAGAACAAGGAGAGCTTCTCTGTACTATCTGGTGATGACAATCTTACTCTGGATCTTATAAGAATGGGTGGAGATGGCGTAATAAGCGTAGCCTCCAATCTTTTTCCACGCCAGATGAAGGAGATGACTCATGCAGCACTTTCCGGTGATAGTGAAAAGGCCGAGAGGCTAAATGCATGGTTCAGTGATTTTTTCAAGGTTTGCTTTGTTGAGACTAATCCTATTCCTATCAAGACAGCTATGGCAGAGTTCGGTCATTGCAAGGAGATCTTCCGTCTTCCTCTATGCTCACTTGAGAGCGAGGAGCACAGAAGTGCTTTGATTTCCACAATCAATAGAATGAAGAAGGATGTAGAGGAGGGCAGAGTATAATGGCTAAGGTAAATGATGATTTTCTGATGCTTGCATCTGGATATCTGTTTCCAGAGGTTGCAAGAAGAACAAAGGCATGGCAGGAAAAGAATAAGGGACAGGAGGTATTGAGACTCGGAATAGGAAATACAACAGAGGCTCTTACTCCATATATCCTTGAAGCAATGCATGCAAAGCTTGATAAGCTCTCAAATAGAGACACATACACAGGCTATGGCGATGAGCAGGGCGATACTCCTCTAAGAGAGGCTCTTGCTGCTATGTATAAGAGAGAGTATGGCGTAGGGCTTGAGAGCGAGGAGTTCTTCGTATCTGATGGAGCAAAGGCAGATGCTGCAAATATTCAGCAGATATTCTCATCAGATGCTATCGTAGCTGTCCAGGATCCTGCTTACCCTGTTTACGTCGATTCAAATGTAGCAGGAGGCAGAAGCAGTGGCTATGATGATGAGAGCGGTAGCTATAAGGGCCTTGTTTATATGCCATGCAATGAAGAAAATGGCTTTGTGCCAGAGCCTCCAAAGTGCCATGTTGATCTTATATATCTATGCTTTCCCAATAACCCTACTGGTGCAGTTGCGACTAAGGAGCAGCTTAAGGCCTTTGTCGACTATGCAAAAAGAGAGAAGGCAATAATCATCTATGATGCTGCTTATTCTGATTACATAAGAGAAGAGGGCTATGTAAGAACTATATATGAGGTAGAGGGCGCTGTGGATTGCGCTATCGAGATCAATTCCTTCTCGAAGAATGCTGGCTTTACTGGCGTAAGACTTGGCTGGACTGTTGTTCCATTTGGCCTGGATTCTGATAATGCGCCAAAGGGCACTATCCATAGACTTTGGAACAGAAGACAATGCACATACTTCAATGGTGCATCAAATATTGCGCAAGCTGGTGGCATTGCAGCGCTTTCAGAGAAGGGCAGAGAGGAGTGTAAGGCTCTTGTGGATTACTATCTAGGCAATGCAAGGATAATCAAGGAAGGCCTTGAAGAGGCTGGACTTACATGCTATGGCGGTGTAAATAGCCCTTATGTTTGGGCAAAGACTCCAAATGGCATGAAGAGCTGGGATTTCTTTGATTTCCTATTAGATAAGGCTCATGTAGTAGTAACTCCAGGCTCAGGCTTCGGCGGATCAGGAGAGGGGTATGTAAGAGTTTCATCTTATGGCCACAGAGAGAATGTAGAGAAGGCTGTAAAGGCCATAAAGGAGCATATAAATGACTGAGAAGAAGCTTCCTCTAACAGATAGCGAGCTTATTGCTCTTGTTGATAAGGTAGGAACTCCATTCAATATCTATGATGGTAATGCGATTGAGAGAAATGCAGAGGAAATGAAGGGCGCATTCTCATGGGCTCCTGATTTCATAAACTATTTTGCAGTGAAGGCGCTTCCTAATATAAATATATTGAAGCTCCTGAAACGTCATGGCTTTGGCGCAGATTGCTCTTCGCTTCCCGAGCTGCTGCTTGCAGAGGAGGCTGGAATAAAGGGCCATGACATAATGTTTACAAGCAATGATACTCCTGATGAGGAGTTCAAGAAGGCCTATGAGCTTGGTGCCGTTCTCAACCTTGATGATATTACCCATATCGATGCTGTGAAGAGAGT
>CAVHSB010000048.1:0-13752 GCA_963638635.1 Flexilinea sp. | reverse complement strand
CAATGAGGATTATATCGTTGAAACTGCTAGAATGCTCTTTACTCTTGTTAAGGAGATAAAGGAGAAATGCGGCGTAGAGATTGAGGCTATAGATCTTGGCGGCGGCGTAGGAATCCCTTATAAGCCAGAACAGGATAGAATTGAGTGGAAGAAGCTTGGTGACGATATTAAGGCTCTATACGATGAGATGATCGTTAAGGCGGGCCTTAGAGGTCTTAGGGTATCATTTGAATGCGGAAGAGCTATTACAGGTCCTTATGGCTATCTTGTCTCTACTGTAAGACATGTAAGCCATAAGTATAAGGATTATGTAGGGCTTGATTCATGCATGGCAGATTTGATGCGTCCTGCGCTATATGGCTCATACCACCATATAACAGTAGTCGGAAAGGAGAGCCATCCGCTTGATCATGTGTATGATGTCACAGGCTCTCTATGCGAGAATAATGATAAGTTCGCAATTGACAGAGCTCTTCCTGAAATCGAGAAGGGCGATATACTGGTCATTCATGATACTGGCGCTCACGGCTTTGCTATGGGCTTCAACTACAATGGAAAGATGAGACACGCAGAGTATCTCATTGAGGGCAAGGATATCCTTAAGATCCGCAGAAGCGAGACCTATGAGGATTATATAAGAACTCAGCTCTTTACGCCTGAGAAAGTATGATTATAAGGCCGGGGAACCGGCCTTTGCTCTTGATTGAGCATCCTTAAAGCATTATCTTCTCTTCTTATGGTAATTCATGGATTTCAGAAACTCACACTTGTAGATTATCCGGGATATGTTGCAGCAATACTCTTTACAGGTGCATGCAATTTCAGATGCCCATTCTGCCAAAATGGCTCTCTTGTGCTAGCTCCAGATAAGGAGCCTGTAATACCAAATGATGAGATCTTCTCATATCTAGAGAATAGGAAGGGCAAGCTTGAGGCTGTTGTCATAACAGGCGGAGAGCCTACGCTGCAGTTTGATCTCATTCCTTTTATGGGGAAAATCAAATCGCTTGGCTACAAGGTGAAGCTTGATACCAATGGCTATAGGCCTGATATTTTGAAAAAGGCTGTAGAGAGCGGCTATGTAGATTATGTTGCTATGGATATAAAGAACAGCTTAGATCATTATGCAGAAACAGCGGGGCTTTCGTTTTTCAATGCTGGTGACATTATGGAGAGCGCGGAGTATCTTATGAGTGATGCTGTCGATTATGAGCTTCGCACTACAGTAGTCGAAGAATACCATAGTGAAGAAAATTTTGAAAAAATCGGAAGATGGCTTAGAGGAGCCAAAAGATATTACCTGCAATCCTTTGTAGCAAGTGAAGATATCATAGGAGAAGGGCTTTCTGCTCCCTCTCCAGAAAAGCTTCGAACTTATGAAAAAATACTAAAAAACTATATAAAAACAGTATCTATTAGAGATCGCTAATAACGCTATATGTAGTGTTGTCAATAGGTAATAGCACTTTTGCTAGTATATTTATTACTTGCAAGATACCTCTCCGTATGATATGTTAGATGCAAATCAAATAAATTATAGCGGGGTTTAAAATGTACACAGTAGTTAAACGAGATGGGCAGAGCGCTGCTTTTGATATAAAGAAGATCAGCACAGCGATTTCGAAGGCTTTTGATTCTCTTTCTAAGTCATATGATGAGAATGTAATTGACTTCATTGCACTTAAGGTCACAGCTGATTTCTCATCTAAGGTAAAGGATGGAAAAATCTCAGTTGAGGAGATACAGGATTCTGTTGAGAAGGTATTAGGAGAGGCAGGCTATGCAGATGTAGCTAAGTCCTATATCCTCTACAGAAAGCAGAGAGAGAAGGTAAGGAACATGAAGTCTACATATCTTGATTACAAGAATGTAGTTGATAATTATCTTCGCCTCAATGACTGGAGAGTAAAGGAGAACAGCACAGTAACATATTCTGTTGGTGGTCTTATTCTCTCAAACAGCGGTGCTATTACTGCTAACTATTGGCTCTCTGAAATCTATGATGATGAGATTGCCAATGCTCATAGAAATTGCGATATCCACCTTCATGATCTTTCAATGCTTACAGGCTATTGCGCTGGATGGTCTATCAGGCAGCTTATCCAGGAGGGACTTGGCGGAATTCCTGGAAAGATCACATCTGCACCAGCTGCACATCTTGCAACTCTTTGCAATCAGATGGTCAACTTCCTAGGCATTCTGCAGAATGAATGGGCAGGTGCTCAGGCCTTCTCCTCCTTTGATACCTATCTTGCTCCATTTGTAAAGAAGGATGGCCTTACATATGATGAGACAAAGAAGTGCATTGAGTCCTTCATTTATGGCGTAAATACTCCTTCACGCTGGGGAACACAGGCACCATTCTCAAATATCACACTTGATTGGGTATGCCCTCAGGATATGGTAAATATGCCAGCTATAGTAGGCGGTAAGGAGCAGTCATTTACATATGGTGAATGCCAGAGAGAGATGGATATGGTCAACAAGGCATTCATCGAGGTAATGATAGAGGGAGATGCTAACGGCCGAGGCTTCCAGTATCCTATTCCTACATACTCAATCACAAAGGACTTTGATTGGTCAGAGAGTGAGAACAATAAGCTCTTATTTGAGATGACAGCTAAGTATGGCACTCCTTATTTCTCTAACTACATCAATTCTGATATGAACCCAAGTGATGTAAGATCAATGTGCTGTCGTCTAAGACTTGACCTCAGAGAGCTCAGGAAGAAGAGCGGTGGCTTCTTCGGCTCTGGTGAGTCTACTGGCTCTGTTGGCGTAGTAACAATCAATCTTCCAAGAATGGCTTATCTTTCAAAGGACAAAGCTGACTTCATGAAGAGACTTGATCACATGATGGATGTTTCCGCAAGATCATTGAAGATAAAGAGAACAATCATCGGAAAGCTTCTTGAAGAGGGGCTATATCCATATACAAAGCGCTACCTTGGCTCCTTTGATAACCACTTCTCAACAATAGGTCTAGTTGGTATGAATGAGGCTTGTCTTAATGCATCCTGGCTTAGATGCAATATCGTAGATAAGCGTGGACAGGACTTTGCTGTAGAGGTTCTCAATCATATGAGAGAGAGACTCTCTGACTATCAGGAGAAGTATGGAGATCTATACAACCTCGAGGCTACTCCTGCTGAGTCTACCTCATATCGCTTTGCAAAGCATGATGTTGAGCAATTCCCTGATATCATAACAGCTAGCATGGATGATAAGAGACCATACTATACTAACTCCTCTCATCTTCCTGTTGGCTATACTGAGGATGTTTTCACAGCACTCGATATCCAGGATAGACTTCAGACTCTCTATACATCAGGTACTGTATTCCATACCTTCCTTGGCGAGAAGCTTCCTGATTGGAGAGCAGCAGCTAAGCTTGTAAGAACTATTGCAGAGAACTATGAGCTTCCATATTACACAATGAGCCCAACATACTCTGTATGCACAGATCATGGCTATATTGCAGGTGAGGTATATCAATGTCCAACATGCCACAAGAAGACAGAGGTATACTCAAGAATCACCGGCTACTATCGTCCAGTACAGAACTGGAACGAAGGCAAGAGCGAGGAGTTCGTAGAGAGAAAGACCTATGATATTCCTAACTCTAAGCTTACACACCATGGTGTTGCTAAGATAAAGGAAGAGAGTGAGGTCTTCCATCCAGAGGCTGGAGAGGATAGCGAGATGCTTCTCTTCACAACTAAGACATGCCCTAATTGCAGAATAGCTAAGGCTGCACTTGATAAGGCTGGTCTAAAGTATAAGGTAATAGATGCAGAGGAGAATCCAGATCTCTGTAAGCTATATAAGGTAATGCAGGCTCCGACTCTTGTTGCATTCACTGATGGTGTTGCTACTACTATATCTAATGCATCACACATCAGGACATTTGCTGAGAGTGCTGTCTGATAAGTAATCAATTCAACGTTTTATCCCTGTCAATACGGCAGGGATTTCTTATGATGCTTTGATATAAACACTCAATAATCCACTTGCAAACCTCAAAATATTATATTTATAGCGAAGGAGACTAAACGAGGCAGGCATAAACAGAGAATACAAAGAGAGACTATTCAAGTTCATCTTCGGCAATGATAAGAACAAGGCCTGGACGCTGAGTTTCTATAACGCCATGAATGGAACCTCCTATACAGATGAAAAGGGCATAGGACTTTGAACTGAAAAAAGCGATAGGTAAGGCTCTGGATGTGATGCCTGATGATTTTCTAATAAAGCATTTTCTTGTTAAACAGAGCGGATGTAGAAAAGAAGGAACTATAAAGACTCTTATGAATCTTATGGTAAGAGGCTTCATTACGGAGGCTAATGCTGCAGAAAATGCTAATATGACAATTGAGGATTTCAGAAAGGCATAAAAGCAGTATTGCTGATATTGCTGTGATTTGGAGTGTTTGTTCTTTGTCAGGTAATACACACATGATGTTCAAAAGCAATGCCTCTCAAAATATGATTGAAGTAAAAGAACTAAGGAAATGCGATTATAACGATGCTATAGACTACGCTATTGAGGGTATGCATCTATACCACTATGTGAAGAATAAGTTCCTTCTAAAGCTATATGGCAAGTGCTTCTTCTATGATGAGCTTAATAGAGCAACTGTAGCACTTGGCGCATATGAGGATGGCAGGTTCAAGGGAGTTCTTCTTGCTGCTATAAAGAGAGAGAAGAGGGTAAACCATTCTATCCTCCGTACCATATTCGTGTCATTCTTCTATTCCATTCTTTCTATGTTCTTTGAGAAGAAGGGAGCTGTGGCTTATGAGAATGCGAATAAGGATATGCTTGCTGAATACTTGAAGAGCAATAAGCCAGATGGCGAGCTTATATTTCTAGCAGCTGATCCCTTTGAAAAGACTAAAGGTGTTGGAAGTGCACTTTTAGAAGAGCTCTCAAGAAGAGAAAGCGGTAAGCTCATATATCTCTATACTGATGATGGCTGCTCATATGGCTTTTATGATAAGAAAGGCTTTTCACGCCTTGGAGAGAGGACGATCTTCGATGTAGTGGAGCTAAGATGCTTTCTATATTCCAAACGTCTGATAATATGAAGACAAAAGACTCTTTTGCAGTTATCTTGTTAATGTTATGTCAAAAAAGAAGATATTATTAATAGCAGTGCTGATAGCAATAATGGCGCTATTTGCCTTTTCAGAGCTCTACGATAGCTCAAAAAGCGTTAGCTACAATGAATTCTGTTCGCTTTTAGAGTCTGAGAGGATTTCTAGTGCAACCTTAGGAGATGAATATATTCATTTTACACTTAAGGATGATAGCGTGAAATATAAGACCTTGAACCCTTCATCTCCTACTCTCAAGGAAGCGCTTCTTCTTAAGGATGTTGCTATAAAGAGCGAGAGTGATGCAACCTTAGATAGTGCTATCAACTACTTAATAGATTTTTTATTCATAATCATAGTCGGTGGAGCTGCCATTAAGCTTGTGGAATCCTATAGATCTACATTCCGCATTGTAAAGCATACTGGAGTCCATTTTTCAGACATTGCTGGCATGGAAGGCCTCAAAAGAGATATGTCTTTGGTTGTTGATGTGCTAAAGGGACGTAAGGTCAAGGGCGTTAGAGAGATATCTGGAATAATCCTTGAGGGACCTCCTGGAAATGGAAAGACAATGTTTGCCAAGGCTCTCGCTGAAGAGGCTGATGTTAAATTCATAGCAAGTAAGGGGGCCGATTTCCAGGGAGCGGTCATGGGACTTGGACCGGCTAAGGTAAAGATGCTCTTCAATAAGGCAAGAAGATCTAAGCCTTGCATAATATTCATAGATGAATTTGACTCAATCGGAGAGAAGAGAAGCTATGAGGGAAGCGGCATAGATAAGGAGAATAATAGAATATTAACAACTCTTCTCAATGAGATGGATGGATTTACATCCTCTAAGGGGGTTCTTGTAATTGCTGCGACAAACTCCTATGAATCACTGGATCCTGCTTTGATTAGACCTGGTAGATTCGATGTTAAGATACATGTCGGCAATCCAGATAGAGATGCAAGATTAAGGCTCTTTGAGCTATATGGCAAGGATAAGAGCTTTGATAGCTCTATTACAGCAGCAGCCGCTGCAGATATGTTTGATGGTCTCTCTTCCTCTGCTATTGAGGCTCTTTTGAATGAAGCTCAATTGATTGTTTCAGATAGAGGTGGCGTTATTGGAAGAAAGGAGCTCATTGAGGCAAGCAGGAAGATAGATGTCAAGCTCAAGTGATTTCTGGACAGCTATTTCAAATACAGTGCTTCCCATTGTTCTCTATGGCACTGGAAATGGAGCAGATAGAGTAGTCGATGAATTTGCCAAAAGAAATATTAGAATAGAGGCCTGCTTTGCATCTGATGGCTTTGTCCGAGATAGAAGCTTCAGAGGCTTCAAGGTGATTTCATATAAGGAAGCTAAAGATAGATACGGAAGGATGGCTATCGTTTTAGGCTTCGGCACTCATGATAGAGCTGTAATTGAGAATATAAAGCGCATAGCAGGTGAGAATGACTTGTATATGCCGGATCTATTAGAGGATGAGGAAGGAAATATATTTGACAGAGAGTACTATGAAAGGCATAAAGATGAGATAGACTCCATCCTTCCAATACTTTCTGATGATATCAGCAGAAGAAGCTATCAAAGCATAATTGATTTCAGACTAAGTGGTTGCATTGATTTTCTATTTGAAGACCAGACGGAGGATATTGATGCATGGAAGCTGCTCTCTATAAAAGACGAAGAGACATTTATAGATTTAGGTGCATACAATGGTGATACGATAAATAGATTTCTTTCCTTTAATAGAAAATACAAAAGGCTTGTTGCCGTAGAGCCTGATAAGAAAAGCTTTAAAAAGCTTCTTAGAAATACAGAAGGGCTTGAGAATCTGACATTGTATAATGCGGCAATTTCAGATATAGATGGATCTATTGAATTCAAAGACGGAAGAGGCAGAGGATCCAATGGGGTTAAGGCTGCTGACTCTAGCTTGATAGCTTCTCTTACAATAGACAGAATAGCAGGGGAAGGAGCGTCTATAATCAAATTCGATACAGAAGGCTTTGAGAGAGAAGCGCTGCTTGGAGGCATTAGCACTATAAAAAGCTATAAGCCCCGCATGGCTATATCGATATACCACAGAATAGATGATCTTTGGAAGCTTCCAAGGCTTGTGCTGGATATAAACCCAGAGTATAGACTATATATTCGAAAGTCGATAGCTCTTCCTTATTGGGATACCTGCCTCTACACTATATGAGTCTTTTCCTTATATAGCTCTGTGAGGAAGTAGAAGAATATTCCAAAGATATCTGAAGTGCTCTCTAAGGATATATCAGCAACCTGCTCTATTCTATTGAGTCTATTAAGAAGTGTGTTCCTGTGTATTTTTAGATTCTCTGCAGTCTTCTTATTGTCCATCATATTATTCACATATGCCTTCAGAGTAAGCTTAAGCTCTGTATCATATTCTTCATCGTAGTGCTCTAGTATTCTGACTTTATTGGTCTCCAATAGATTCTCTCTTATAGCATCAGGTATGTATGAGATTATATGAAGGCTCTTAAAGTACTTATAGTGAAGCTCCTCTCCGGATTTTGATGGTATAGTAGATAGGAAGTCTACCTGCTCCCTATATATCCTTAGCTTTTTGAGATCACTTAGAGGAGCGCTTACGAATATCCTGAATGGAGCATACTTCAGTATTGTCTTCTTGAAGCTCTTTAATTGTACCTGGTACAGCTCGTCTGTAGAATCAGCCTCTAAGAGTGCATATAGCTTGTCATCAATGAGATTTATATAGCTGTCCTTTAGAATTGCACTCACTCTTTTTGCAATATCCTCTCCATAGAAGGGGGAGTCTATTGAGGAATTTGTTGCAAGAGCCAGTATGTATTTAGTTCCCGTATTTCGTCTCTCAAGATAGAGTCTGATAGTCTCTTCATTTACATCTACACCAGATAGCAGAAATCTTATTATGAGACTCTTGTTCGTTGCAGATATCTGCGATGAGGTCTTAGAGCATGAGAGTATCTTAGCAGCAGCCTCTGCAATCTTCAGAAAGTGTGCCTCATCCTCATCGTTCATCGTATAGCTATTGAGCAATACCATAGAAACCGCACCATAGTTTATTCCATCCAGTGCCAATTTGTATGAATATCTATGGTTCTCTATTGCAACTCCCCAATTGATGATGAAAGGCTTAGTGCACTTGTGCAAAGACATCAGATAGCGCTCATCGATGAACTTCCTCTTCTCCTCGCTAGTTATCTTCTTATTCTCGATTACCTCATCATAGGTCTTATCTCCAATCTTCTCTGCCGGATACATCCCTAATACATTGTAATCTATATCTATCATAGAGATAGGCATGCCCCAGATGGAGTAGGCAAGGAGCAATAAGGAGTTGATGCTCTTGTTTATTACAGCCTCATATAGGCTTTTGTAGAATTCTTCTTCTGTTATTTTCATCTCAATATTTATTTTATAGCACCATGTGCAATTGCACAATAAATAGATATTTAATCAGCTATATGCATATATACGGTTGCGTATAGCAGTGTTAATATTAGATCATAATTTATCGATATAAATCTACTTATTGGAGGTTAAGATGAAAAAGACATCTAGAGCGTGGATTGTAGCCGTATCAGTTGCTGCTATCCTATTTGTAGTCTCTGGCATTGTTGCTAACACAATTGCTCTTTTCATGACACAATTCAACTCTGTTTATCCAGAAAGCGGTGCTATGTCCAAGCTTGCTTTCTACTTCACAATCATGACTGGCACTATGGCTATCTTCCAGCCTGTTGCCAGAAAGATATTCTCAAAGGTTGATGCAAGAGTATGCGTAAGCTTAGCTGTTGTATTCGCAACTCTAGGCTTCGGTGCAATATCCTTCTATACAAGCTTTGTTGGCTGGCTATTCTCAGGCTTCTTCATTGGTCTTGGCTTCTCATTCATCACATATTTGATGGGACCAATTCTAATCAACAATTGGTTCAAGAAAAACACAGGCTCTATATTGGGTATAGTACTTGCCTTCTCTAACCTGGGAGGTGCTGTATTTGGTGCTGTTGCTGGTAATATGATCTCTTCTATGGGATGGCAGAGCGCAATGAGAGTTCTTGCCTCTATTGCTTGTGTTGTTGGTATTCTATTTGCAGTATTTGGCCTAAGATATGCTCCAGATAAATCAAAGGGAGAGAGTGCATTTGGAGAAGAGGATGGAAATGCTGTAAAAGCATCTGCATCAAGTGAAGAGCTCAAAGGCCTTACATTCTCAGAATCTCTTAAGACTCCTTACTTCTGGATGGTTGCTATTGCTGTAGTTGTTTGCTTCTTCGGTTCCAACTTCCAGACACAGGCTACAACCTTTGCACGCACTCAATACTCATTCTCAATTGTTCAGGCTGGATATCTATCATCAATTCTTATGATAGGTGCGGTATGTGGAAAGATCATTCTTGGTACAATCAATGATAAGCTTGGGTGTACAGGCTCTTATGGTATTGGCTGTGGCTCTATGATTCTTGGAATAATCGTTTTGATTCTTGGTTCACACTCAGGCAATGTAGCTTATGGCTTTATAGGCGCATTCCTATTTGGCTTTGGCTTTGCAACAATGTCAATTGCTATCCCATTTGTCATCAAGACTATCCTCGGAAAGAAGTACTTTGCTCAGATTTATGGATATATTTGCTCAATCGGCACGCTTACATCCATGTTCTCTTCAAACGTATATGCAACACTCAAGGATACAACAGGCAACTACTATGGCGGCATGATTGCAGCTTCAATTGCACTGGCTGTCGGTATTGTAATGGTTATTCTAGGTGTAGCTATGACAAAGAATAAGGCTTGGAATAAATAATGAAGAGAAGAAGTTCCTTTAAGGTAGCATTCCCTGTAGCTTCTGTCTGGTTCGGGGCTCTTGTTGGACCATCTATGGTATCTGGTGCATTTGCATCTCTATACTTTGTGCCCTATGGAGTCTTCGCTCTTATGCTTCCTTTGCTCTCTATGGGTGTTGCTTCTCTGATCATAGCAATGGGTGCAGAGGTAACTAGACATGAGAGAGTCTATAGCTATTCAGAGCTAAGTGACAGAGTATATGGAAAATACAGCAGTGTACTATCGCCCTTGCTCGAGCTTTATATGGTCCTTGCAATGGTAATTGGTGGCAGCTCTGTTGTAAGCATGGCAGGTACCTTTTTCGGTGGCCTTACTGGGCTTCCTGCTATATGCGGCTCTGTGCTTATTTCAATTCTATCGATAGTCCTGGTGCTATGGGGTGCTAAGCTTGTTAGGGCTTCTTCTTTGGTTATATCTCTTTTGATGATCTTCGGCATGGTTGCTTTAGCGCTATCTGCAATCCTTGAGCGACCAGCAGAGACTGCAGCATTGTTTACAGATTCTGAGAAGCTACAGCCATCTGTTGCGCTTAAAGGCATTAAAGGCGCAATGGCTTTGGCTTTATCAAACTCTGTAAATGCGCTTACGCTATGCTCTGTTGAGCAGAAGGTTGAGACAAGGAAGGACTCTATATGGATTGGCATATTGAGCTTTTTGATGAATAGCTTTGCATTCATCATAACCACTTTAATGATCCTTCCTTATAGCGAGGTGCAGAGTGAGGCAGTTCCTGTGCTTTCAATTGTGAATGCTTTCTTAAGTGAGAGGATGCCATGGCTTCCAGCACTCTATATGATAACTATGTTCTTTGCGCTCCTTTCAAGCGGGGCACCGCAGCTTAATGCAGTTGCATATAGAATTAACAAGCTATATCCAGATAGAGAGATCTTCAAAAGTCCATTGCTTCGTAATTTGATTACAGGTGTTATCTACTTCCTCCTATGTATCCTGATCTCGACTGTAGGTCTCAGAACGATTATAGGAAAGGGCTATGCAACACTTGGCTTTCTGGCTATTCCTCTTATTGCTATTCCTTTAGTCATAATCATGCCTTTGAGGTACAGAAGAGAGAAGAGCTTGATAAAGGTAAATTATAATGAGAACAAACAAGTTATTTGAACGTGTTAATTATGGTGGTATTAAATTAAAGAACAGAATCGCTGTCTGTCCAATGGGGATGAAGACAGATATTGATGGCTTCATGAGTGAGAGGAACATTCTAGCACATGAACGCTTCGCAAAGGGCGGTGTAGGCCTTGTAAACGTTGGCTGTGCAATGTGCACTCAGAAGTATGAGACAAGACCAACCTGGGCTATGGATAGCTTCTTTCAGCTTGCACCTTATGGCCAGCTATGTGACCAGATACATGCCTATGGTGCTAAGGTTGTAACACAACTTACTGTAGGTCTTGGTCGAGTTGCATATGCAGATAGAATCGATACTGCTCCATATGGACCTAGCGCTAATCCTCTCAGAGGAAATCCTGCAGTATCTACAAGAGTATTCTCTGTTGAGCAGATCCATGATATTGTAACTCAATACGGTAAGGCTGCTCTTATGCTGAAGAAGGCTGGTGCAGATGGCATTGAGATGCATGCATATGGTGGATATCTTTTTGATCAATTCCTGACAAGTGCCTGGAATAGACGTGAGGATGAGTATGGTGGATCTCTTGAGAATAGAGCTCGCTTTGTTGTTGAATGTCTTCATGAAGTTAAGAGAGTATGTGGTGAGGATTATCCAGTAATAGCAAAGATCACTGTCGATCATAGAATTCCAAAGCCAGGCTACAGAACAATAGAGGAGGGCATAGAGCTTTCAAAGCTTCTAGAGCGAGAGGGAGTCGATGCTCTTCATATAGATACTGGCTGCTATGAGCGCTACTATTGCCAGATTCCTTCTATCTATGAGCCTAGAGGTATGGAGCTTGATGTACTGGCTGCTGTAAAGAAGGCTGTGAATATTCCTATCATGGGACAGGGAAAGCTCAATAATCCTGATGTCGCTGAGAAGGCTGTTGAGGATGGGCTTGTAGATGTAGTTGGACTTGGCCATCAAATGCTTGCAGATCCTGATTGGGCAAGAAAGGTCAAGGAGGGTAGAGAAAGAGAGATCAACTATTGTATTGGCTGTAATGAGTGTATGTATGATGCTGTTATGGGTCGTCATAGACCATGCGCGATCAATCCTCTATCTGGCCATGAGGTAGATTATAAGATTTCTAAAGCTGAAAAGACCAATGAGCTGCTTATCATCGGAGGAGGCCCTGCTGGAATGAATGCGGCGCTTCTTGCTTATGAGAGAGGTATAAAGAGGATTATTCTCTGGGAGAGAAACAGCTATCTTGGGGGCAATCTTGCAGCAGCTGCTGCTCCAGCTGTCAAGAAGGATATTAGAGTTTATCTTGATAATCTAATCTACAGGCTTGGAAAGACAAATGTTGAGGTTACACTCTCTAAGTGCGCAACTAAGGAGGATATTCTGGCTACTGGCATTGAAAATGTAATTCTTGCAACAGGCTCTGATCCTATAATGATCAATCTTCCAAAGGATGATGATTCTAATGTAAGAGTCATCAGGGCAAATGATGCTCTTCTTTCAAAGGAAGCAATCTCTGGTGATATTGCAATAATCGGCGGTGGCTTAGTTGGGTGTGAGTGCGCTATACACTTCAAGGCAAAGGATAGCTCTAGAAAGGTAACTATAGTTGAAGCCTTGGATGCAATATTGAAGACTGCTAAGCACTTTGGCTCCAATGATCACTCCCTAAGAGATCATCTTGCTGCTGCTGAGGTTGAGGCTGTTACATCAGCTAAGGCTAAGAGAATTACAAAGGATGGCCTTATCTATGAAAAGGATGGCAATGAAATCCTCATTCCATGCTCTGCTGTAATAATGGCTGTTGGATATAGAAAGAACGACAGTCTTGAGAATGAGCTATGGAACGATGTCGATAATGTTAGAACCGTGGGAGATGCAGTTGCACCTCGCAAAGTAATAAATGCTGTGCATGAGGCTTATCATGCAGTAAGAGTACTTGAATAATCAGGAGGTAATTATGGTTTCATTTGATCTTAATGGAAAGGTTGCAATCATCTCTGGTGCATCCAGAGGTCTTGGAAAGGATATGGCAAGAGGCCTTGCTGAGGCTGGCGCTGATCTTGTCATTATTGCTAGAAGCTATGAGAAGCTTGTCGCTGTAGCTGATGAGCTTAAGGCATCAACAGGCAAGAAGATCATTCCTATGAAGTGTGATATTACAAATAGCGAGGATGTTAAGGCTGTAATCGAAACAACACTAAAGGAATTTGGAAAGATAGATATTCTGGTAAACAATGCTGCTGTAATTGATAGAGCATCTGCACTTGAAATTACGCCAGAGGCACTGGATAAGGTTCTTGATGCTAACCTCAAAGCTCCTTTCTTCTTCTCGCGTGAGGTTGTTAAGGCATATATGAAGGAGCATGGCGGACATATTATAAACATCTGCTCTGTAAGCTCCTATAGAGCATCTGCTGCTTCACCTTCATATCCTATCTCTAAGGCTGCTGCTGAGATGATGACTCGCTGTCAGGCTGCTGCATGGGCTCAATATGGCATCTTTGTAAATGCTATAGCTCCTGGCCAATTTAGACTTGGAATGGGTGAGGGCTCATCAGAGGAATGGGTAGAGCTTATGAGCAAGAAGGTACCTCAGAAGAGACTTGGCTACATGGACGATCTCAATGGCGCACTTGTATTCCTTGCATCTGATGCCTGCAGATACACTCAGGGACAGACAATAGTTTGTGATGGTGGTCTACTC
>CAVHSB010000047.1:0-13826 GCA_963638635.1 Flexilinea sp. | reverse complement strand
CTATTAAGGGAGTAAGAATTGAATATGTCCCTATTCAAGGATAGGGACATATTGCTTGAGTTAGATAAGTCCTTTCTCTTTAGCTAGCTTTGTGCCCTTCTGGTATGCAAATGCAGTTGGGAACATGTCGTGCTTTAAGAGCTCTAGAAGCGCTGCGTTAGCTTTTTCTTCATCTCCCTTATTCATCCAGAACCAATATAGGCCCCAATACATTCCTGTGATTTCCAGCTCTACTCTGTTTGGTCTCTTGAGCATCTTCTCTTCAAAGAGAGGTATGTTGATGAACTCCTCGGGCTTTACAATGCCCTTATATAGCTGTACGCATCTTTTGTAGCCATAGTCCATTGTCTCGCACTCTGCGTCATCCTCGATTGAGCTAAGGATTTCATCTGCTTCCTTATATCTTCCTAGTGAGCATAGGGTAGTGTAGAGCCAATCACCGATTGGATATTGATCTCCAGGTCTTGTTATATTCAGGCACTCCTTGAAGTCCTCAATGCTCTCTTCCATCATTCCGTGGATATTCTCAGTTGTAGCTCTATAGTACCAATAGGTCCAGCAGGATGGCTCAAGTGCTGTACATAAAATGAAGTCAGCAAGAGCCTGCTTCCATTCACCCTTGATGTTGTGTCTTCTTCCGCGTCCAAAGTAGTTAGGTGCATAGAATGGTGCATATGCTATGCCTGTTGAATGTGCATCAAGCGCCTCATCAACTTTATTCTCAAGTGAGAGTGCAGTTCCCATTACATACCATGCATATGGATCTGTCTCATCCTTTTTAAGTAGCTCTTCTGCATCCTTGACTGCTGGCTGCATCATGAGAATATCTCTCATTGCAGCTTCCTTCTTTGCGTTATAAACAAATTTCATATATCGTCTCCTTTATTTGATTAGTCCTAGCTTAAGTGCCTGGCTGTAGCCAAAGGCTCCTGGGTATGCAATAGTCTTAAGCTTCTCTATTGCCTCTAGTGCTTTAGCCTCATCTCCATGGATCATATAGTACCAATAGAGGCCATATAGCATGGTATTCTCCTCAAGCTGCACTCTGTTCTTTCTTGGCAGAACTACCTTAGCCATCTCCTCTTCGTTGATGAACTCCTCAGGCTTTACAAGTCCCTTGTATAGCTTTACAGATCTTGCGTATCCATAGTCCATCTGAGGTGGTACTACGTCATCTTTTATCAATGAGAGTGATTTCTCAGCATCCTCATAGCGTCCAAGCTCAGCATAGGAAGTATAGATCCAATGGATGATAGGGTAGTGCTCACTCTCATCCATAAGTGAAAGGCACTTCTTAAAATCATCTATTGATTCCAGCACATGATGATTGAGATTGAGTGTTGTTGCCCTGTAATACCAATAGAGCCAATTAGATGGATCTAGAGATAGGGCGACAGTATAGTCAGAGATAGCCTGCCAGAACTCATTTTTAAGGCTATGCTTGCCGCCTCGTCCAAAGTAGTTTGGAGCGTAAAACGGTCCATAGGCTATGCCCTTAGAATGTGCCTCAAGTGCTTCATCGTATCTCTTCTCAAGTGATAATGCTTTTCCCATTACATACCATGCATATGGATCTGTATCGTCCTTACTAAGGAGCTCCTCAGCTTCCTTTATTGTTGGCTGCATCATTAGCATGCGGCGCATTTCGTCGTTTCTTTCTTTATTGAATACGAACTTCATTTTACTTCATTTCCTTTGAGAAATTCTCTTATATCGTCTGTCAGATTCTTTATATTCTCATTTCCTATATAGATCATATGTCCAGATGGATAGCCCTTGATTGAGACTCTGTCCATTGGCAGGTTAGCATGATCAAGCATGTAGTAAAGCACGCCGATCTCTGTTGCCATATCATAATAGCCATTTGCGAAGAAGCAGCGCATACCAGCTGTTCTCAGCATCGCATTATATAGATGACCTGCTGTTGTATTCTTAGCCTCCTTGTTCCATTTATTGGAAAGGGAAGATGAATTCACATATGGTCTATCTATATCCTTGATCCCTAGGATAGGGAACATTGCACCCTGAAGTGCTGATAGAAAGTATGCATTGTATTTGCCTCTTGATGCGTCAATAAGCCATCCATCCTTATCCTCAGCTGTCTCTGGAAGAGAGAATGGTCTTGTCATTCTTGCATCTAGCCTAGATACTGCCATTTTCTTATTTCTCAGCACCTCGGATCTGAAGGAGCCATCCTCAATCTCTAGATTCCTCTTCTCTAGGTACTCATCGCTGACACCTGTAAAGTATTGAAGCTTTCTCTTTAGCGCCTCTCTCTCCTCGCCCTGTACTCTAGCGCCTCTATAGAGTGCTAAGTTATAGGTAGAATCAGCAAAGGCCTTAGCATCCTCCACCCATTTCTCAAGAGGAATTGAGTGGTCTGTATTGTGGTACCAATTAATTGCTGCAAAGGTAGGGAAGCCTAGCACAGACGAATGAGCTGGGACTTCTCTGTTGAAGTACTTTCCAGTTGTTACAGTATTGCCGATGAATATTATTCCATCAAAGGTTATATCGAAGTTTCTGTCTGGTCTCCAGGTTACAGCAAGTCCTGCTGCAACAGATGCTCTTGTGCAGCCATAGCTTTCTCCTAGTATGTACTTTGGAGATAACCATCTATTGTACTTGCTGAGCCATCTCTGGACAAAGCATAGGAATGCTTCTGCATCCTCCTCGATTCCGTAGTATTTATCTCCTTTAGATGAATCAAGAAGCACGCCAAAGCCTGTTGATACTGGATCTACAAGTACAAGATCTGCAACGTCTAATAAGCACTCTGCATTATCTACAGTCTCGAAGGGAGGTATTCCGTTCTCATCATTGATATCATCCTTGTATTTGACTCTCTTTGGTCCTAATAGTCCCATATGGACCATAGTAGAGGAGGTACCTGGGCCTCCATTGAAGGCGAATATAACAGGACGCTTTGAGATATCATAGACATCATTCTTGAAGTATGAGAATGAGAATATAGAGGCCTCAAGCTTTCCATCCTCTGAGTAGAATACATTGTCCTCACTTACTGTGCTATATGCTAGCTTCTTGCCATTTAGAACAATCTCGCCACTTCCATTGAAGACTCTTGGCTCAAATTGATCATTAATATACATAAACTCTCCTTTATTCTATGATTCCATACTTTTTCATATATGGAATTGCCTTTGTGTATCCAAAGGCTCCCTTTACTCCAACCTTATTGAGATTTATCAGCGCTTCCTTGGCCTTCTCTTCATCATCATGCCTGATCCAATACCAATATAGAGCGTAATACATTCCATTAAGCTCTAGCTCGACTCTGCCAGGCCTATTGAGTACCTTGGACTTCATCTCTTCTATGTTCACATACTCATCTGGCTTTACTATGCCCTTTAAAAGCTGTACAGCTCTCTTATAGCCATAGTTTCTCTGTGGGCACTCTGTGTATCCATCTGTATAGAGCAGTGATCTATCTGCATCCTCTGGTCTATTCAGCTCCATATAAGTTGTATATAGCCAATGCACAAGCACATAGCGCTGAGCTGGGGATGTGAGTGATATGCACTCTTCAAAGTCCTTTACAGATTCCTCTAAATCCCCATGGGTATTTAAGCATGTCGCTCTATAGTACCAATAGTTCCAAACTGATGGATCTAAGTGGATTGCTAGCGTGAAATCTGATAGCGCCTGCTTATAGTGTCCCATAGAGTTATGGCGACGGCCTCTTCCAAAGTAGAGCGGCGCAAAAAAAGGATTGTACATGATGCCAGCAGAGTAGGCCTCTAGTGCTTCATCGCCTCTTCCCTCTAGGCCTAATGCCATGCCCATAGTAAACCATGCCTTAGGATCGGTTTCGTTTATTGAGAGCATAGCCCTTGCTTCATCTACCTTTGGACTCATCATGAGATAGTTTGATATCTCATCCTCTTTTCTTTGGTCATATACGAATTTCATAGCTATCTCAATGATTCATGAAGTGGAATATTGTACTTCTCTGCAAGCTTCTTCGACTTAAGAAGTCCGAAGGTCTGAGGGTAGCCTATTTCCTGAAGTCTTCTTATGGCCTCGATTGCCTTCTCCTCATTGCCATGGATCATCCAATACCAATAGAGACCATATAGCATATGGCTCTCTTCAAAGTGGACTCTGTTAGGTCTGTCAATTACAAGCTTAGCCATCTTCTCCTCATCAATGTAATCCTCTGGCTTTACAAGGCCCTTATAAAGCTGTACCGCTCTTTGATAGCCATAATCCATTTGAGGTGCGACCTGTGAGAAGTCCATCAGATCAAGGCTCTCTTCAGCTTTCTTGTAGTCACCAAGCTCTGCATATGTAGTATATAGCCAATGGATGAGAGGGTAGTGCTCATGAGCCTGTGTGAGATTAAGGCACTCCTTGAAGTCATCAATGGATTCTTCCAAAAGTCCTCCTCTTACATTCTCTGTAGTTGCTCTATAGTACCAATAGGTCCAATTCTGAGGATCTAGCTGGATAGCTACGGTAAAGTCTGCCATAGCCTGCTTCCACTCACCAACAGCATTATGTCTTCTTCCTCGTCCGAAGTAGTTAGGTGCATAGAATGGTGCATAGGTAATTCCCATAGAGTAGGCATCTATTCCTTCCTCTGTCCTTCCCTCTAAATCGAGTGCAGTACCCATTACATACCAAGCATATGGATCTGTCTCATCCTTATCTAGAAGCTCCTGAGCCTCCTTTACAGTAGGTCTCATCATCAATAGCTTTCTCTGCTCTTCATTCTTTTTTTCATTGAATACGAATTTCATAATTTACCTTCCTTATTTGTTTCCATTCTGATCAAAGCAATTTCATCAGAAGAGAAACATGGAAGGCCATAAGGCCTCCCATATCATTGATTTAGTTAAGTACTCTGATCTCATCCCAGAAGATTGAGTTATGAGCATTGATCTTGAAGCCTTCTACCTTATCTGTAGAAACCCAGATATTGAATCTGTCGTTCATGAAGATAGCAGCAGGATCGTCTAGGAATAGAATCTGCTCAGCTTCCTTATAAAGCTCAAGTCTCTTCTCTTCATTAAGCTCTGCCTTAGCATCTGCAAGAAGCTTATCTACTGTGGCATTTGAATACCAGCCATAGTTATTGTTGTTGTTTCCATCTGGGGATGTTGTCCATATTCTTCTCAGACCCTCATCACAGTCAGATGTTCCAGCACCATAGCCCATGAAGAACATTGCCCATGGGAAGTTATCTCCAGGATACTTTCTGTTGCCCATTGATGCATTGAATGATGCATTGTCTACAACCTCGATAGTTGCGTTGATGCCAACCTCCTTGAGCATTGCTACAATCATCTCACATGTCTCTGTTGACTTGTTGTAGCCAGAGTAGAGCTGGATCTTGATATCAAAGCCATTTGGATAGCCTGCTTCCTTTAAGAGCTCTTTTGCCTTAGCCTGATCCTGCTTTATAACTCCGAAGTCATGGTAGCCCCATACGTTAGGGTTAACAGGAGCAGTACATACAACCTCGCCAATTGGAGCATATAGAGTGTCGATGATGAGCTGTCTGTCAATTGCATAAGAGATAGCCTGTCTGACTCTTGGATCCTTCATGTGCTCCTCAGCGCAGTTGAACTGAAGTCCCTGAGATCCGATTGATGGAAGCTTAAGAACCTTTACGCCCTCTGTCTCAGAAAGTCTTGGAACCTCGTTTGTATCAACACCTGTTGTGATATCTACCTGAGCTGTCTCAACAGCAACAAGTCTTGCGTTCTTATCAGATACGATCTTGATATCTACATACTTTGTAGGAACCTCGCCTCTGAAGTAATCAGAGAATGCCTCAAGCTTCATCTCCTGGCCTCTGTCCCAATAAGCAAGCTTATATGGGCCTGTACCATTTACAGACTCTGCTGATAGTCCTAGATCCATTCCATATTTCTCGATGTAATCTGCATCAAGAATGAGGTTTGATCTATGTGTGAGGTTAGCAAGAAGACATGCAATCTGCTCTGTTGTTACGATGCATACTGTGTAGTCATCCTTTGCATATACTTCCTTGATATAGCCCTTAGCTAGTGCGCTGTATCTGATTGATGAGTTATTAAGAAGTCTATCGTAGGAAGCGACAACATCCTTTGATGTGAGCTCCTTGCCATTATGGAACTTAACGCCATGTCTTAGGTTGAAGGTCCATGTAACGCCATCATCTGCTACAGACCATGACTCAGCAAGATCTCCTTCAATCTGGCCATCTAAGCCTCTTCTTACAAGCTGTGAATAGCATGCGCGAAGATATACATCGTTTGTGTTATTCATTTGGCCATCCATGTAGTTCTGGTCAGAGCCTGTTGCGATAGTAAGAGTGTCCTTGTATTTTGGC
Organism: Flexilinea sp.; assembly: GCA_963638635.1. Taxonomy (GTDB): domain Bacteria; phylum Spirochaetota; class Spirochaetia; order Sphaerochaetales; family Sphaerochaetaceae; genus Ornithospirochaeta. The sequence goes on along the minus strand of CAVHSB010000047.1, from coordinate 7,489 downwards.
TTGCTTGAATCTGCTGCTGTTGTCTCTGATGAGCCCTTTGCACAAAGAGCTGTGAGAGCGAGAAGCGCAACCATTAAAAGTGATACAATTCTCTTCATTTTTATTTCTCCTTATAAAATAAATTCTTTTATTTGATCTTATGACATGCTACAAAGTGTCCAGGCTTTATTTCCTTAGTCTCTGGTACGCTTTCTGAGCATTCATCTGTTGCATAGGGGCACCTTGTATGAAAGCAGCAGCCCTTAGGCGGATGTCGAGGGGAGGGGACATCTCCCTCTAGCTCATTCTGCATAGTCTTCATAGTAGGATCAGGTATTGGGATTGCATCAAGTAGTGCCTTCGTATATGGATGCTGTGCATTCTCGAATAACTCATCCTTTTCAGCAATCTCTACTATATGGCCAAGGTACATTACTGCAATCCTGTCACATAGATGATGCACGACTGAAAGATTATGAGAGATGAAGATATATGTAAGTCCTCGGCTCTCCTTAAGCTCCTTCATGAGATTCAATATCTGGGCCTGTATAGATACATCAAGTGCAGATACTGGCTCATCGCATATTATCAGCTCTGGATTGAGTGCTAAGGCTCTCGCAATGCCTATTCTCTGACGCTGGCCTCCTGAGAACTCATGAGGGTATCTTGTAATCTGCTCGCTATTGAGTCCTACCTCATCCATCAGCTTCTTAACAAGCTCCTTGCGCTCTTCCTTATCTCCAACCTTATGTTCGCCAAGAGGTTCCTCGATGCACCTTCCAACAGTGAATCTAGGATCCAGAGATGAATAGGGATCCTGGAATATTATCTGGATCTTCTTAGCCATCTCCTTGCTATAGCGCTTCTTATCATCAAGTATTGTCTCGCCATTTAGAGTAATATCGCCTGATGTAGCCTTTAGAAGCCCTACTATTGTATGGCCTGTTGTGGACTTTCCGCAGCCAGACTCTCCAACATGTCCAAAGGCCTCCTTCTTATATACATCAAAGGATATTCCATCTACTGCTTTGACATACTCCCTCTTTGGTATTATCGATTTAGCTTTAACAGGGTAGTAGACCTTTAAGTCTTTTACGCTTAGAAGGACTTCTTTCTTATCTTCCATTCTCATCCTCCTTGCTGTATATCCAGCATCTGACCTTTCTTCCATCTTCTAGAGCTACCAGAGGAGGCTCATTATCCTTGCATTTTTCCATGCACTTATCGCAGCGCGATGAGAATCTGCATCCCTTTGGCCAATCCTTAGGACTTGGTATATTGCCCTTGATAGAGTAGAGCGTATCCTTCTTATCGTGAGGCATTGGAATAGATTTCAATAAGCCTTCAGTGTATGGATGGAGTGGTGATGAGAATATAGCCTCAACTGGAGCATATTCAACAGCCTTACCTGCATACATGACCATAACTCTTTGAGCAATCTGTGCAACAACTCCAAGGTCATGGGTAATCAGGATTATTGAAGTCTTATTATCCTTCTGAAGATCAGATAGCAGATGCATGATCTGCGCCTGTATTGTCACATCAAGTGCTGTTGTAGGCTCATCTGCTATGAGTATTGATGGGTTGCAGGCTAGTGCCATAGCAATCATTACTCTCTGTCTCATGCCTCCAGATAGCTGATGCGGATATTCATCAAGCACAGCCTCAGGGCTTGGTATCTTAACCTTCTTAAGCATCTCTAATGCCTTTTCCCTAGCATCCTTCTTATTGAGCTTCTGATGCAGCTTCAATATGTCACAGATCTGCTGGGATATAGTAAATACAGGATTTAAGGATGTAAGAGGTTCCTGGAATATCATGGATATTCTGTTTCCTCTTATCCTTCTCATCTCCTTCTCGCTTTTCTTCAGAAGATCCTCGCCCTCAAACTCGATAGTACCATCTATTATCCTTCCAGGAGGTGTAGATACTATCTGAAGTATAGACAGCGATGTGACGCTCTTGCCGCAGCCTGACTCTCCGACTATTGCTAGCGTCTCGTTTGGCATCAGATCAAAATCAAGTCCATCTACAGCAGGTACTACGCCTTCTTCTGTATAGAAGTAGGTCTTAAGGCCTCTTACCTTTAAAAGTGCATCCTCCATAGTACCTCCTATCTGGTATTCTTCAATTTCGGATCGAGAGCATCTCTAAGTCCATCTCCGACTAGAGAGAAGCTCATTACAACAAGTGTGATGGCAATGCCAGGGAATATAGCTTCCCATGGATTGGATCTAAGTACATCCTTAGCTTTGTTGAGCATTGCACCCCATTCTGGGTTTGGTGGCTGAACGCCGAGGCCTAAAAAGGATAGTGAAGAGGATGTAAGTATTGCAGTTCCTAGATTGAGTGTTACGTTTACAATCATCTGGGATGCAGAGTTCGGGATGATATGAGTGCAGATTATCTTGAAATTTGACTCTCCCATAACACGTGCAGCTCCTATGTATTGTGCATCCTTGTTTTGCATTACAACGCCTCTTACCATTCTTGCAATGGACGGGATTGCAAATACTGCTATAGCGATTATCGTATTCTTTGTGCCATTTCCGAGTATTGCAACTACAACCATTGCTAATAATAGGCCTGGGAATGCAAGCATTACATCAATGAGTCTTGATATTACAGAGTCTACCCATCCGCCATAGTAGCCTGCTAGAACTCCTAGGATGATTCCTATAAAGCAGCCAGAGAGTACGCCTGTGAAGCTGATTGCAAGTGATACTCTTGCACCATATACAAGTCGAGTGAAGATATCTCTTCCAAGGTAGTCTGTGCCGCATATATGCTTCAGACTTGGTCCCTTGCTTATCTCTCTGAGATTCTGCTCAAGTGGTCCTGCTGGAAGCAGAAATGGTCCGAAGATAGCCATAAAGAAGAAGATGAATAGTATTACAAGTCCTATGATAGATACCTTGCGCTTTAGAAAGCGTCTTATAATCGGATTCTTTATCACATCTATCTCCTTACTTTATCTTTACTCTTGGATCTACGAATCCATAGAGGATATCAACAATGGTGTTGACAACTACAAATGATACAGAGAGCACTAGCACTGTACTCTGTATTGCCGGGTAATCTCTTCCGTTTACAGCATTTACCAGAAAGGTACCGATTCCAGGAATGTTGAATATAGTCTCAACCATTGTTGCTCCTGCTAAGAGCCCTCCGAATCTGAGACCGATTGCAGTCAGAACTGGAATGAAGGCATTCTTGAATGCATAATGAGTTATTATCCTTGTCTTTGATATTCCATATGCCTTAGCTGTTCTTGTGTAATCCTGATGTATTACATCAAGCATTGAAGAACGAGTAGTTCGGCTTATCATGCCTATAGCTCCAAGCCCAAGTGTGGTTATTGGAAGTATTGCATGCCTGATAGAGCTCATTCCAAGGCTTGGCAGCCATTTGAGCTTTAAGCAGAATAAAAGCATCAATAGCATTGCAAGGAAGAAAGACGGCACAGATACTGCAATCATGGCAATAACCATTACTATGTTGTCGCCAGCCTTGTTATGGAAGGTTGCAGCTATGACACCTGCTATTACTCCTAGCACCGATCCAAGAAGCGTTCCGCCAATTGCGAGCGTAATAGTGTAGCGATATCTATTTGCAAGCTCTGTAGCTATTGTCTTATGTGTTACAAGGGAGGTTCCAAGATCTCCCTTGAATATTCCAGCTATCCATCTGAAGTATTGGACAATTAGTGGATCATTGAGTCCATATTGCTCTCTCATAGCCTCAATCATTGCCTCATCTGTTCCACCACCTTCAGAGATTCCATAAAGAAGGGTGATAGGATCACCTGGAATGATCCTAACCATCAGAAAGACAACAATTGATACAAGTATCAAGGTCGGGATGAGCTGCAGTAGCCTTTTTAGTATATATTTCAGCATAGTGCAGCTATAACGCTCATCTCTAGGAAGAACTCATCTGAGAATTTAGACTCGATGCATACTCTTGCCGGAGCTTTTCCAGGTACAGTCCAGGCATTATAGACTTCATTCATCTCATCCTTGAGTGCCATATCTGTAATGTAGATAGTAACCATCAAAAGATGCTCTTTATCTGTTCCGTGGAGCTTGAATAGCTCGTCATAGCGCTTTAGCAGGTTCTCTGTCTGCTCCTTGATATCCTTGCCTCTAGCTACATGGCCACAGAAATAGATTGTGCCATTGTAAACAGTTGCTCTTGAAAAGGTTGGGGTAGGGTCAATGAATTTGATTTCGTCAGACATATTAGTTCTCCTCTGGTACTGGTATTCCTAGCTTCTTTGCAATAGGTATTGATTTTGTATATCCGAATGCTCCTGGATATGGCTGCTTCATGAGTCTCTCAATTGCGGCCTTTGCTGCCTCATGATTTCCGTTAAGTGTCTGGAACCAATATAGGCCATATAGCATTCCGCATTGCTCGAGCTTAACTCTGTCAGGTCTGTTAAGAACCTTCTTCTTCATATCCTCTTCATCGATGTAGTTCTCTGGTGTTACTATGCCCTTATATAGCTGTACAGCTCTTTGATAGCCATAGTCCATCTGCGGTGCAACAGACTTATTGCAATCAATTAGATCAAGCACCTTCTTAGCTTCGTCGAACTTGCCCATCTCACAGTTTGAGGTATATAGCCAATGGATTAGAGGGTAATGCTCATTAGGATCTGTAAGCTTCAGACACTCTTTGAAGTCATATACACAGTTGTCATATTCTTCATGTGTATTCCATGTAGTTGCTCTATAGTACCAATAGGTCCAATTCTGAGGATCTAGCTGGATGCATAGAGTGAAATCAGCAATAGCCTGTCTCCATTCCCCAACTCCATTGTGGATTCTTCCTCTTCCGAAGTAGTTAGGTGCAAAGAATGGTGCATATGCGCATCCAATTGAAAAGGCTTCAATTGACTCTTCTTTCTTTCCAAGCTCATTCAAGGCCTTGCCCTTTTTATACCAACCCATTGGGTCTGTCTCATCTTCCTTGAGTATTGCCTCTGCCTCTTCTAGAGTAGGCCTCATCATGAGTATATCTCTCATCTTCAGATTCTTTTCTTCATTATAAACAAACTTCATAGTTAAGCTCTCCTTCCTGAATTTTGGCCTATCTTAGCACTCATAAAAATATGCGTCAATCGTATATTTATACAATTATTATGTAATCATCTTGCTTGTTACTATAGTAACTATATTTTAAAGTTGTAAATACAATAAATATATAGCTAAATTATTGAGATATAAAATATTAGCTAACTTATATGTTTGTTAATTTCTTTATTTTTATAAATTTCTATCACTTTGTAAAAGGTTTCTTTATGATGCAATAGATAAAAAAATATGCATAAAATTTACAATGTAACAATATATTAAAATCTGTGTAAAATATACTAGGTAATATACTAGATTAATTGATGCATATATAAATCTCATTAATTAATGATTTAAGGCGTCACTAGTTATTGATCTTAATTTTCGATTATTGTTTGATTTTATAATTTTGTTGAAGAATGATGCGCCCCCCAAAAAAGTTGGACAGAAGATAAACAAGGAAGGTTATATAAAGTTCAACAGGGAAGAGAAGATTGATGATATTGGCTATTCATTTAAAATCGAAGATGTTGAAAGTCTTGCTAAGAATTCATGCTACGAAAAGTATACTTGTTCAAAATCAGTGCTATAAAGTTCTTGAACGCTATGGTTGCAGATAGTATTAAATGATTAGAGTTTATAAGACTTTCATTGATCATCAGTTTCTTATGCAGTGGTATTATCATGTGTAATACTCAATCATGCTCTTATACCTATAGCTTTAAAGAAGATATGTCATATACAGAGGAAGATATACAATCCCATTCTCTTCTCTATAATCATCTGTATGTAAAACATAGGGAGTATGAAGAAAATTGGAGTATTTCTTAATAAATTTATTAAGAGACGATAGGGTATAGTTTTTGCCTGATTTTACTTCTAGCGGCGATATATTGTGTCTGCTGCTTATTCTACTCTTTGCTATTAAAAAGTCTATTTCCATCCGTGAAGAGGCATCGTCACGAGATGAATTAGCATAGAAATATAGCTTATGGCCAGCAGATATCAGCATTTGAGCAACGGCATTTTCCATTACCATTCCTAAATTGGCTTCTAGCTTATCTATAAGGATTTTCTTATAAATATTCTCTGCTAAGATCTGTTTCTCATCAAAAATGTGGCTAATAAGAAGGCCTGTGTCTGCCAGATAGCATTTTAAAAGAGTTCTCTCTCTATTCAGATTCAACCCTATATTAGGCTCTGTTGTGTTGAAGCATGGATTTATGATCATTGCATCTGTCAGCCAGAATATTGAATCATGATACTCATCGAAGGTTGCGCCTTTCTCTATTGCCGATAGCTTGAAGTGTCTGTTTTGGTTCTTTAGCTGAGATGGAATCTCATCGAAGACAGACTCTGTTTTTATTGCATATTTTCCAGAGTGCTTACGTATATCTTCTCTATACAGTTTTAATATCCTTCTTTTTTCGCTGTCTACTAAAGCAAGATCTCTATCTGATTTGTTGAAATATCTATCTACAGCCTGCGGCATTCCTCCAACTATGAGATATTGTCTGAAGAGATCCATTGCCTTTCGATGCAATGCCTGACCAAGTGGTTGCTTTTTCTCAAAACAGGTGTGAATAAGAGAAATCATTGATTCATATCCACCAGCTGTAAGGAATTCCTCAAAATCCATTGGATACATATTTATTGATTCCTCTTCTGATGGAATAAGGATATCCTTTACATGCTCTTTGATGGAAATAAGAGATCCTGTTTCTATGTAATCGTATCTGTTATCTTCAACAAAATACTTAATTGCACTTCTTGCTTTTGGAAATAGTTGGACTTCATCGAATATGATGAGTGAATCTCTCTCATAAAGCGAAACGTTAAAATATGCCTTCAATTTCAAGAAAAACGTATCAAGATCATTCAGATAATGTAAGAATAAATCTTTAAGTTCATCATCTGCTTTATTAAAGTCTATGAGTATATATGATTTATATTCATTCTCAGCAAATTCTTTTACTATATAGCTTTTTCCAACTCTTCGCGCTCCTTGGACGAGTAGGGCAGTTTGGCCTTTGTTTGTATTTTTCCAATGTAATAGTGAATTATATATTTTACGTTTCATAATTTTATAATAAATACAAATCATGATTTTTGAATAGAGAAAATAATAATAAATCAAGATTTTTTAAAATAAGAAATAGCATAAAATCAAGGTTTATATAATACAAATTATAGCTTAAATCAAGATTTTCAGGAATTTAAATGATAGTCGTTATAAGTATGATTTAGCTCGAACATACGAAGGTCTTTCATTATTAGAGGGCTTTTATTAAGGAGGATATATGATCTTACGAAAAGAAATCTCAATCGATTTTCTTGTTCCTAAAATGCTCATTCACTATATATCAATTGCCGTTCAAATATGGAAAGAGGAGGGTGATGATATTGATTATTCATTACACAAGCTAGTGCTA
>CAVHSB010000046.1:6538-14166 GCA_963638635.1 Flexilinea sp. | reverse complement strand
TTCTAGGGATAATTGCGTAATAGCTCACTTTTATATTGCTAAGTTTTAATATTTTATGAGAAAATTTATCTCATGGCGGATATTAAGCTTTCTAAGAAAGACAGAAAGTTCGTTGAGGGCTGGAGCTGTTTTTACACCTCAGACCCAGATGAGCTCTCTATAGAACGCATAAACGAATTAAATAATACTGACGTAAATAAGAAGCTTGCAAAAAAGCATCTTATGAAAAGCAGCAGGAATATATCAACAACCACTTATGTAATACCAGTAAGCGATGGCGGAGCTATCACTGGATACTACTATTCTTCTCAGGAGATAAATGCAGAGGCAGGACTTGTACCTTTGATTATCTTCTATCATGGAGGTGGCTGGGTATTCGGAAATATGGACTTCTACTCTATATTCCTTAGACATCTTGCAGAAGTTACAGAGGCAGCAATACTCTCAATAGACTATAGACTATCTCCAAAGTTCAAGTTTCCAACAGCTATAGAGGATTGCTATGATGCTTATACCTGGGCAATCAAGGGCGCTGAATATTGGAAGGTCGATCCAGATAGGATATTCCTTGCAGGAGATAGCTGTGGCGGAAATCTAGCAGCTTCTGTTGCGCTACTTGCCAGGGACAGAGGTGAGCTGAACGTCGCAGGACAGATCCTCCTATACCCTCTTCTAGATGGAAGACTCAGAACACAGTCTCAAATGGAATTCGCATCTACACCTACTCTTAATAACAAGATGCTCCAATTCTATATCAAAAGCTATGCAAGAGAGCCTAAGGATATTCTATCTCCAAAGTTCTCACCTCTTCTATCTCAGGATCTGACAAGACTACCTCAAACACTGCTAATAGCGGCAGAGCAGGATCCATTAGTAGACGATGCAAAGCTCTATGATGAGGCGCTTAGAGCAGCAGATGTCAAATCAAGACTATTTGTAAGCAAGTCTTCATTCCATGGCTATATGCCATTCAAGCATGGAACTGGACGAGAGGAGACGGAATGCGTATTGAAGCAATTCGTAGCTGGAAGAACACTAGAGAATCTTCAATTCATCACAGCTAGAGAGCTTAAATACAATTCAGATATGAAGGCATAAAAAAGAGGGTTTGTTTGCGATGCAACCAAGCAGGAATATAATCAAGGGGGACACCTGAACTTGGATTTCAAACCCTCTAGCAAGAATATGCACTAAATTTATTGTGCTGTCAATAAATTTGTATAAATAAATCTGCAAATATTTTCCTATGGAAGAAGATAGATTCCGAAGAAGCTATAACATGTCATGCATAAAAGGAAAGCAGACAACAATAGAGGTTGCACTTTCCAAGGCCTTATGGCATAGAGGCCTCAGGCTCAGAAAGAACCAGAGGGGGATCTATGGTCATCCTGATTTATCTAATAAAAGCCTCAAAATCGCAATATTCACAGATGAGGACTTCTGGCATGGCTTTGATTGGGAAGAGAGACGAGAGACAATAAAGTCAAATAGATCCTATTGGATTCCAAAGATAGAGAAGAACATGGATAAGGACAATGAGGTCAATAAAGAGCTTCTTTCAAAGGGATGGCTTGTCATAAGGGTATGGGAACATGAAATCAGGAAGGATATAACAGGTACTGCAGATATGATCTATAGACTTATCAAAGAGAGAGAAAGCTCTATTTAGTTTTAACTCTCTTAGCTATAATCTGAGACATGAGAGAAAAGAGAGACCTGGGGGCAGAGAGAATCTGGCCTCTTTTATTGAAGCTTACGATTCCTACTGCACTTGCGCAGCTTGTAAATGTTCTATATGCAATAATAGACAGAATATATATAGGGCATATAGAAGGAGCCGGAACAATAGCACTAGCCGGAGTTGGAATAGCAGCACCAATTACATCCTTCATATCATCCTTTGGCATGCTTATAGGGCTTGGTGGAGCTCCTCTCATGGGAATGAGAGAGGGACATGGAGAGCATAGAAAGGCTGAGGAGATACTTTCAACGGCATTCTATATGATGATCATGGTATCTATAATATTAACTCCGCTATTCATAGCCTTCAGAGAGCCTCTTCTATTGGCATTCGGAGCCACAGAGAATACGCTGCCCTATGCTTCTGTATATCTACTCTATTATATCTCCGGAACTATCTTTTCTATTCTATCAGTAGGCCTCAATAACTATGCAATCAACCAAGGGCTATCAGGCAAGGCTATGCTAGCAGTACTAGCAGGAGCCTTCCTGAATATAGTCCTGGATCCTATATTCATATTCACGCTCTCACTTGGAGTAAAGGGAGCTGCAATAGCAACAGTGCTGTCTCAATTGGGCTCTGCTTCCCTATTGCTCTATTTTCTCTTAAACTCTAAAGCAACAATAAGATTGCGCTTCAATTATTTTAATAGAAGCATCGTAAAGCAGATATTGAAGTATGGCCTATCTCCCTTCATCATCTTCGCATCAGATAGCATTCTCTTAATAGTGCTAAATGCAATGCTGAAGCAATATGGAGGAGAGGAGGCAGATCTATTGATTACTGCCGCAACGATAGTCCAGAGCTTCTTCCTTCTTATAGCCTATCCCCTTGGAGGAATAACAGGTGGCACACAGGGACTTCTTAGCTATAATTTCGGTGCAGGCTATCTAGATAGAGTAAAGGAGACATTGAAGAAGGAACTGATAATTGCCCTCGTATTCACATCTATCATGTTCATAGTCACTATGACCAGCTCAGAGCTATTTGCAAGAATGTTCACAGACGATGATGAGATGATAAAGCTCAGTGCACACTATATGAGAATATATGCATCAATGGTCATTCCTCTAGCCTTCCAATATGTCAATGTCGATAGCATGACTGCCCTTGGGCAGATAAAGCTTGCACTTCCCTTCTCTATGTGCAGAAAGCTGAGCTATATAGCATTCGTGCTTATATTTCCAATCTTCTTTGGAGCTAGTAGCGTATTTCTTTCAGAGCCTGTATGCACACTGCTCTCTTCTACAGTCAGTACAATAACGCTGAAGCTAGAGCTTCCAAAGGTCTACAAGAGGAGAGAAGAAAAAGGACTTCAATTATAGGGGCAATAAAAAACCCCACTCGGCAAAAGGAGGTAAACCGTACGTGGGGAACAAAAGGAGGTTAGAATGGGAAGCTTTGCTTCCTGATTCTTGACTAGAATATAACGAGTTTGAAAAACTTTGAAAATACCTTTTTTATAATTTTTTTCAATTAGCCATCATTTTTCAAAAATAAGTCGTTATTTGACAATCCTTGAATGGTCAACATAAAATATCGTCTTTCTTATTCCTTATATATCCAAAAGTTACAATTTTAAAATTCAATGTCTATTCTTTTCATAGGTTTTACGAATACTTTACAGAAAAAGCTATTTTAGCTTCTTTTTCTCTTCATCGTAATCTGAAAGCATTGTTTTTACTTCCTTTGAAAGCGGAAGAAGCGCAAATAGATTGAATATAGTCATCAACGCAATTCCAAAGTCGCCAAGATCCCATACAACCGAATATTCTGCTATAGCACCAACGAAAAGCATTAGAAGAGCAAAGAGCTTATAGAGAGTCTGGCTAGTCCAATTCTCACCGAAGATATATGAGATATTGCTTCTTGCATAGAACAGAATCCCCAAAAAGGTTGAAAAGCTGAATAGGAATATAACAATTGCAACAAAGGGAGTTCCTACCCTTCCTAGATGGTAATCCATAGCGCATTGCAAAAGATCCATGCCAGCAAGTCCACTTGTCAATTCCAGAGGAGTCAGCAATAGAATGAAGGCAGAGCATGAGCATATTACAAGAGTATCTATAAAGACTCCTAGAGCTTGCATAAGGCCAGCCTCTACAGGGTCCTCAGAATCAGCTGCTGCTGCAGCACATGGGGCACTCCCGCTACCAGCCTCGTTTGAGAACAAGCCTCTTTTAATTCCATTCATCAGCACTGCCCCTAGTCCGCCGCCAACTACTGATCTAATACCAAAGGCCTCTTCGAAAATATTTCTGAACACCATTGGCAATTGACCTGCATTCCGAATCACGATAAACAAAGAAACTGAGAAATAGAGCACGGACATCAATGGCACTATGATATCCAGAACCTTTACCGATGTATCCTTTCTAAGAACGATGAAGGCTGAAATCAAGGTCAGGATTATAGCAGTAGCTATTGGCTTTATATTGAATGCATTATATAAGGAAGAGGATACTGAGTTACCAATAACCTGGCTTATTCCCCCCCAGCATAGAAGGCCTGATAGAGCAAACAATATAGCCAATACAGATTTCTTCTTGTTTTTTCTGTATATATGATCAAGGTAGTATGCAGGGCCACCCTTATAGCCACCGTAAAGCTTATCCTCGGTTTTGTATTTTTGAGCAAGCACACCCTCTGCGAAGGCTGTAGCAGAGCCCAATATTGCAGAAATCCACATCCAGAAAACAGAACCAGCCCCGCCGACAGATATAGCAGCAACAACGCCAACCAGGTTTCCCATACCCACTCTTGTTGCAGTTGAAACCATCAATGCCTCAATACCTGAAAGAGCATGAGCATTCTTCTTGCTGCCATGAAGCGTTATGTGGATCATATCGGGGAATTTTCTGAATTGAACGAACCTGAGCTTGACTGTGAAGAATATTCCAAGAGGTATAAGAATAAGAACCAATAAGGATATTCCTAGCTTGCTTCCACCGGGAAGCGGTATATAGAACAAATCTCCCCATAGGAGGTTGAAGAAAAAGTAGAATAAAGTCAAATATATCTCCCTAAAAGATTATAAGGTAGATTCTTATTAAAGGATACAAGAGAACAACGTTTAAATTGAATATAGTTCACAAAAATTGACTTTCAAGTTAATGTAATGTTAACAATCGGAGATATTAATGAAAAAAGAAGCCACTAGAATGACAGAAGGTGCTGTTTGGAAAAACATACTTTTGTTTGCGCTTCCCTTGATGATAGGAAACCTATTTCAGCAGCTCTACAACACCGTAGATAGCATAATCGTCGGCAATCTCATAGGAAAGGAGGCTCTAGCAGCTGTAGGCTCTGTAGACTCTATCATAAATACCTTTATAGGCTTCTTCTCTGGATTAAGTGCAGGTGCAGGTGTAGTAATAAGCCAATACTATGGAGCTAAAAACGATGAGAATGTACATAAAGCAGTACACTCAACAATCGCACTGACAGCAATACTAAGCGTAATAATAACAGTTGCAGCAACACTTACAACGCCATACTTTCTCAAAATGCTTGGTACTCCAGAGGATGTATGGGAAAGCTCTGAGACGTATCTCAGCATATATTTCATAGGCTCAACTGGACTTCTCTTCTATAACATGGGCTCAGGAATATTGAGAGCTGTTGGAGACTCAAAGCGACCTCTATACTTCCTTATTTTCTCTACTATCGTGAATATAGTTTTAGATATCGTCTTCATAGCTGTATTTAAGATGGGAATTGCAGGAGCTGCATGGGCAACAGTTATCGCGGAGCTACTATCTGCAATACTTGTGCTTATTGTCCTCACAGCAGAGAAGAGCTGCTATAGAATTGTCTGGAACAGAATAAGAATAGATAATGAGATACTAAAGAAGATTCTCATTGTAGGCATCCCTACTGCTATACAGATGATGATCACAGCATTCTCTAATGTCATTGTCCAGGCATATATTAACTACTTTGGATCTGCTGCCATGGCAGGATGGTCCAGCTATTCAAAGATAGATAAGGTTTGCCTCCTTCCTCTTCAGTCAATAGGACTTGCTGTAACAACCTTCATAGGACAGAATGTCGGCGCAGGACAGAAGGAGAGAGCTCTTAAGGGCATTAAAGTCGCTGTAAGAATGAATACGATAATATCCGTATCTGTCGTTTTGATCCTCTGGATATTCGCACCATACTTTGTAATGCTATTCAGCCATGATGAGGATGTAATTAAATATGGAACTCTATTCTTAAGATTACTTGGACCTTTCTTTATCTGTGTAGGCTTCAATCAAATACATAATGGAGCACTCAAGGGTGCTGGAAACTCAAAGGTCCCGATGATCATCATGATGAGCTCCTTTATTGTATTCAGACAGGTCTATCTATTCATTATAACAAAGATTGCAAACAACATTTATACAGTATCGCTTGGCTACCCACTTGGGTGGCTGCTCTGCACAATAATACTTGCAATCTATTACAAGCATGTAGACATTACAAAATACTCAGTTGTTGATGATAAGCCTAAAGCGAATTGAGCATCTCCATAATAGTTGCTGCGCTTGGTGGACATTTGATAACGCCATGCTTTGCCTTAGCGCAGCATGCACCTACTCCAATCTCCATTTCCTTGCCTCTCCAGCCCTGACCTATTGCTATCTTGTGGCCTCTCAATCTTGAGATAGAGCCATCATCCTCCATTCTCTTAAGAGCATGAATAAGATTTGCATAGCAGCACGAGCATGCAGAATCTGCAACAGTGAATTCCTTGAGTCTTCTTGCATACCCCTCGCTTCTTGCATTTTCACTCGATTCCGGACTATTGAGCTCTATTATCCTGGCCCCTTTAAGATCAGTGCTGCCAGCCCCATACTCGCCGCCAAGCTTAATATATTCAACATCATCAATATTGAAGCCAAGAAGAGATGCTGCATATGTGTCGAGAAGAACAGAATCCTCTCCTAATAGCATTCTGTTTGTCTCTATAGGTGTTCCACCTTCCTCAAAATCCAGATCTCCGCATATGCTATCAACAATAGTTACAGATGGTTTATATAGCACATTGAGAGCAGCTATAGGCCTCATTAGCCCAAGCTGGTGAAATAGACGCTTGGATCTATCACTCATGATGCCCTTAAGATTCTTCATTGCACATGTCATACCTGTCTGGCAATGCCCCTTTAGAACAGGAAGGTTTATCATATAATCGAGAGCTAGTACCTTTTCAGATAGCTCCATGCTTATACCCTCCGCACTCAGCTTCCTATATCTATCCTTCTTTAGGTCAAAGAGCTCTACATCGTATTTCTTTTTAAAATCATAGTAGCCATTTAAACGGAAAGCCCTCTCTGTGTCATCACCGACCCAGGAGCCTTCAAGAATAGATATATTCTTAAAGCCATAATCATGAAGATACTCTATAATTCCCGCAATGATCTCCATATGTGTAGTTGCCCCGCTCTCTGGACGTGCAGCTATAACAAGATTAGGCTTTAATCCTATCTTGCTATCCTTTGATGAAATTTTCTCCTCAAGCTTATAATCCCTTATAAGCTCTGTTGTTATCCTTTTTATATCTTTTCCGTAGATTACCCTGATTTCATTTCTCATAGTCACAGAATATTATTCTTCATCAATCAAAACAAGCGATATATCGGATGCAGTGATTAAAGCATATTGCTTTGATGAGAAATCGAAGCCAGATAAGCATACAAACCCTATATTCCTGATACAGCTTTTACCTGCCTCTCTTCACTCTCGCACTCTTTCTGTGTCATAGGAGAATTCAACGAAGCAGAATAGAAGCTCTCTTAAGGGCATGATGCGAAGAGCGAGGTTCTAATAAGGGCAAAAAGCAAGGCCTTGATAAAAAATAGAAACACTAAGAGATCTTATAAGGGATGGTCTTATTTCAGAAGAA
>CAVHSB010000046.1:0-6431 GCA_963638635.1 Flexilinea sp. | reverse complement strand
TGCTTTATAATATCATGAAAGAATTGTGGAAGTCCCGAGTGAAGACTCATTATGAAGTTATAGTAATCTCTTGAATCCTTACCATTCAGATCATATCCATTCTTATAGATGCAATCAGGAAGAAAGCTATTATTCACATAGTTCACTGACTCTATATACTCCTCAAGTGACATATGTCCCTCTTCAATAATGAACTCAACAGACGATGGAATATCTACATGGAAGACAAAGGCCTCTGCCCCCTCATCATTGAAGCGAATACTCTTTATAGATCTAGCAACAGGCTTTATTGCTGTAATCTGGCCTGCAAGATTTTTTTTCAAAGATCTATTAAAGGAGCTCAGATTATTAAGCTTAGTGCCCTTTTCTGCAATAAGCTCTCTGATTTCAATATCCGGAGAGATTGAAAGAGGATATTGTCCATCCTTATCAAGATATTTCTCAAAAGCCTCAACATCATAAGGGATATTCAGGATTGAAGTGACCTCGCCATTGTACTCAACGCCCTCTTCTATCTCCTTCTTGAATTTCTCCTTAAGCTTCTTAGGAACAGTAGGATCAAGCTTATCTCTCTTTGGATAGAAGGGACCTTCAATCAAAAGAAGAGTCTCTATAGCCTCTGAGGAAATAATATAGTCATCTTGAAGCTTGCCATCAAATGGAGATGCAAGCAATGTGCCAGTATTCTCTATGATATCGCCAAGCGTTGGAAACAGACGAGACATATTATCATCATCTAACAGCGTCAGAGCACCATATTGATCTGGCCATAAGCCGAAGCACTTATCAATAGCAAACTCAAGTGCTCCGACTGTTATATTGCCTGGAACTAAAAGATATCTTTCAACAATGCCATTCTCAATATTCGCATACTCCTTCAAATTACGCTTCTCGCTCTTTGTAAGCCCCTCCAAAGAGGCTCTTATGCATAGAGGCATAACACCATAGGTCAAAGGATTTCTTCCTCTGAGTGCTTCATCGAAGGTCTTGAATGGCAATGTTACATCCATAGCTAATCCTTAGTTCTTCATGCTATAAGGCTGTCTAGTATTCTCAAGAACATCACGCCATAGAGATCCCTCTGGATCTACGTGTGATCTCTTAGAAACAGCAACCTTAATTGGAAGATATACGAATTGGTTATTGACTCTAGATGCAATGCATTGAGTCTTACCTGCCATAGCTGCATGTACAGCATGAGCGCCAAGACGTGCACAATAGATAGAGTCATAGCTATTAGCTGGAGCTGAGCGAATGATATATGATGGGTCAATATATTTAACGCTGGTTTCAATACCCTGCTCCTTGAAGTATGCCTTGATCTTCTCTTTGAGGAAAATGCCGATATCATGGTACTTGATATTACCAGAGGCATCAGTCTCACCAGTTGGAGGAGCAAACTCCTGACCAGCACCCTCAGCTACTAGAATAACAGCATGGCCTCTTTCAAGAATCCTTCTCTTAAGATTCTCCAATAGACCATTAGGTCCTTCAAGATCAAAAGGACACTCAGGAATAAGACAGAAGTTGACATCGCTCTGAGCAAGAGAGGTATGAGCTGCAATGAAGCCAGATTCACGACCCATTACCTTTACAAGTCCAATACCATTGATGCTGTTCTTAGCCTCAACATGCGCACCTCTAACAGAAGGAACAGCAGAAGCAACAGCTGTATCGAAGCCGAAGGATGAATCAATGAAGGATAGATCATTGTCGATAGTCTTAGGAACTCCGACAATAGCAATCTTAAGACCTCTTCTCTTAATCTCTTCTCCGATATCATAGGCACCTCTTAGAGTACCATCACCGCCTATTGTGATAAGAATATTAATATTCAGTCTCTCAAGAGAATCGACAATCTCTTCAACCTGCTTTCCGCCGCCTCTTGCTGAGCCTAAGATAGTACCACCCTTTTCCTGAATATCATCAACAACATCTGGATCAAGACTAACAAGTGGCCATGGAGAGTTCTCAAGAAGACCAAGATAGCCATATTGAACACCAGAGATCCTTCTTACTCCATATCTATACCATAGACATCTTACAACAGCTCTGATAACGTTATTAAGCCCTGGGCAAATACCACCGCAGGTACAGATAGCTGCATGAACATGAGATGGATTGAAGTAAATCTTATCTCTAGGGCCTGCAAGCTCTACAGTATCAGAATGAACAGGACGAACCTGACCATCTACAACTTCAGTCTCTATAGAATAGAGGATTCTGTCATCGTCGCTTGTGTAATCAGCAACACCATCCCCGCATCTATTAGACATTCTGATTGGAGATGCAAGCTTTGCTTCTCCTAATCTCTCGATTGAAAAATCATATTGCATATTATCCATTACATTCCTCCTGAAGCCTTCTGAGGTCCTCTTCAAATATTATATATTCATCATTAGCATGTTCTTTCATGCGTTTTTGAAATTTTCTATAAATCTCCATAAAAGAGAGAGCATATGGTGTCAAGGTAGCACCTTCTCTAGAAGAGCCCCCATGACGCCTATTTAGTATCTCATGACCAAGATTCTCCTCAAGTCTTGTAATCATGTTATACGCCTTAGAGTATGAAAGCCCCATCTCAATAGCAGCTGAACGAAGAGACTTCTGCCTCTCTATAGCTTCCATAAGCCATAGAACTCCGGCACCCATGAACTTCTCTCCATCGCTATCTATTAAATATAGCTTTTCTTTTAGCTCCATAGCTCCTCTGCTGCCTTATAAACAATATTGACTAGATCTTCAAGCATCTCATTCTCAACAGAGCAATATGCTAGACGAAGTGTATTGCCCATGATATTTATAGCGCCAATCTCATATTTATCTAGAAGATAGGTTCTAAGCTCTTCTGCTGAGTGTGGTCTTACATCAAAGGCCATGAAGTATCCACTGTTGAAACTATAAGGTCTTAGAAGCTTAGAGTCCTTATGAGCCTCAATAACCTTATGTATTGTTCTGTATCTCTCTCCCACGATATCAAAAAGCCTTTCTTTGTCTCTATCGTAGTTCTTGCCTTCCTTGAGTGCCTTAAGCAATAAAGACTGTCCAGGTCTATCACAATTGGATACAGAGCATCTGATTGCGCCTAGAGTCTTCTTTGTAAGAGCATCTAAGCACTCTGCATTGAAGCCCTTTGAGGCATATGAGATGAAGCCTATTCTGAAGCCCCAAACCATCTCCTCCTTAGTTGCAGCATCTCCCTTTATTGCGAATATGTTCTCATGAGCATCTGCAAGGTATGAAAATAATGATTCCTTCTCTGTCTCATCCTCAAAGAACAGGCCAAAGTAAGCATCATCTGAAATTACCATTACCTTCTTACCGCTATCTGCAACCTCAACGATAGCATCAACAATAGCCTTAGCCTCGCTCTTTGATGGAGTATAGCCAGTAGGATTATTAGGGAAGTTAAGAATGATTCTTGCAGTATCACCCTTGCATTCCAACAGAGCCTTCTTCATTCCATCTACATTAAAGCCGCCATTCTCATTATAGAAGGTAAACAGCTTCAGCTTAGCACCAACAAGCTCTGTAAAAATAAGATCGTAGTTATCCCAGAAGAGATTTGGACATACAACCTCATCGTCCTTATCAACAAATAGAGTAGCTATAGTTGAGATAGTATGAGTAAGACCGCTTGTTACAAGTGGCTCGGAAAATAGCTTGCCATCAAGTGTAGGATTCTTTTTTATTATCGCCTTCTTCCATTCCTTTCTGAGCTCCTTATCTCCACCGCCTGGCGCATAAGAGAATATTTGATTCTTCTTGAAAGCACCTGGAACAAACTGTGAATAGATATCCTCCAGACAGAATGGCTGACCATGATCTAAAGCTAGACCAATAGTTGCATTGTATCTCTTAGCTCTCTCACCTGCCTCAGCAGCCTGTGCAACGATTCCTTTTGGGAAGTACAATCTCTTACCCTTCTCAGACAAGAAGGAATAAGCAACACTACTTTTCAGAGTCTCATTAAGTTCTAAAGCTAATTCGTTCATATAAAATCCTTACAAGCGAAGTATATTTTATTCTTTGTTTTTCTTGAAGAAGTTCTTCAAAAAAACAGACTAAAAGAGGAAACCTTGTTCAGGTTCTTCCTTCTTTATCTCTGGTGCTAGCCCCAAAAGAGCTATGAATTCTTCCTCGCTGACTATCTTCGCACCAACCTTCTCAGCATCAGCTCTCTTAGAGCCACCGCCCTTACCTGCAAGAAGATGGGTAGTCTTACCAGTTACTGAGGTAACAGTTCTGCCACCTCTCTTCTCTACCTCTGCCATAGCCTTAGACCTTGGATTGAAGCTCTCAAAGGATCCAGTTACGCACCATACCTGACCTGAGAATATCTGAGGATACTCCTCCTTATTCTCATCAGCCTCCTTGCTCATATGAAGGCCTACTGAACGCAGGTAGGATATAGTAGAGAGAAGTCTCTCATCCTTGAAGGCCTTGATTATAAGCCTAGCAGTACTCTCTCCGACACCCTTAATCGATGTAAATACACTCTCATCACCCTTGTATGCAGCCTCAACAAGCTTATCGATATTATCAAAGCCAGCTGCTATAAGAATATCTGCCATCTTTGGGCCAAGCTCTGCAATGCCAAGGGATGCGAGTACAACCTTAAAGGGCTGCTTTATAGATTCCTCTACGCCGCTCTTTAGAAGCTTTATGGTCTTTTCACCTATTCCAGGAGTTCCAAACAGAGAGTCATAGTCAGCTCTATAAATATCTTCAATGCTTTTAAGCAGTCCCTTGTCATATAGAGTCTCAACAGTTTTAGGGCCTAGCGTCTCTATATCCATCATATCTCTAGAGGCAAAGAATGCAATTCTGCCCTTAACCTGATCTGGACAGTCATAATTAGGACAGAATTGATGTGCACCATCCTGCACGATCTTAGTGCCACAGCATGGACAAATATCAGGCATCCTATAGGTGGTATTTCCCATCTCATTCTTCTCAAGAACCTCTTCAACAGCAGGTATAACATCGCCTCTTTTAGTTATTGAGACAGTATCGCCAATAGCTAGCTCAAGCTCATCTATGTACTCCTGGTTATGAAGAGTAGCTCTCTTGATTGTTGATCCACCAAGAGCAACAGCCCTAACCTCTGCAACAGGAGTAATTCTTCCAGTTCTACCAACCTGACAGGTAATAGCATCAAGCACTGTAGTTGCCTGAGGGGACTCAAACTTATATGCAATAGCCCATCTAGGATGATGCTCTGTGTATCCAAAATGCTCTCTCACATCAAGCTCATTGATCTTGAATACTAGTCCATCAATCTCATAAGGAAGCCCCTTTCGCTCTTCTGTCTCTTTAACTATATAGTCCTGAATATCGCTAAAGGCGTAACCAGCTCCATCAAGACCAGCCTCTTTAAGAGCGCTTTCTGCCTTTTCCTTGGTATCTGAGAAGAATGCAAAGTCAGGATTGATTCTGAAGCCTAAATCCTTGAGCTTTTTAAGAATATGAAGATGATCTTGAGGTGTCTTTGACCTATCACTCCAGAAGCCCTCATAGCAGAATATATTCAGAGGCACCTGAGCAGCCTCCTGGCTCTTTTGACGCCTTACTGTACCAGCTGCTAGGTTTCTTGGATTTGCAGCCTTGTTCTTATCATCCTCTTCAAGAGCATTGAGTCTTTGGAAGTCCGCCTTAGGAAGATAAACCTCACCCCTAACTGTAAGATCCACACTCTCACTAAGCTTTAAAGGCACACTCTTGATAGTCATTATATTGGCAGTAACATCGTTACCGACCTCACCATTACCTCTAGTAACAGCTCTGACTAGAATACCATCCTCATAGTAGAGAACCATAGAAATACCATCTATCTTCTCCTCTGCAGCAAAGGAAAGCGCCCCGCCCTCTTTATCTATAGATTTATTGAAGAAGGAAAGTACCTCTTCCTTGGAATAAGCTTTATCAAGCGACAATACCGGAATAGAATGACGCACTTCAGGAAAGTCATTAGTTAAATCACTTCCAACACGCCTTGTTGGAGAGTCTAGCTCTGCAAGCGCCGGATGCTCCTCTTCAAGTCTTTTCAGCTTATCAAAAAGCCTATCATATTCCTGGTCGCTTACTAGCGAAACTCCCTCTTTATAATATGTATCCTGATAGACCTTAAGCTTATCTGTCAGTTCCTTAATCTCTTCTTTGATATCCATAGCTAAATAATATCGTAAATTTGAGATTTCAAAAACGGTTTATGCTTCAATGTCCTAAAACCTTAGCTTCCAACTATAACAACAAGCACCCTCTGCCAAAGGCTAAAGGGTGCGGGTATTAGAATGTATGTATACTGCCTATAAAAAAGCAGGTAACACCTTTCCGTAGTCTTCTACCTCTCAGCAGGGGAGAAATAGAACACCGAGGACTTTATGTCCAAAGCAACACACTGTGCTTACTTTACAATAGCTCCGTTATAG
>CAVHSB010000045.1:0-14582 GCA_963638635.1 Flexilinea sp. | reverse complement strand
GTATGATTTTCAGAAGAATCTCTATCTATGTTTGTTTGCAGAATTGACTATATAGTATGAATAAATAATGACATATATAAAGCGATTCACAAATAATGATGTCCTAAAATGATTGAAATATTCAAAATTAAAAGTGTTTATGGCTTTTAGAGCCTCTTTTATTAGTATTTGACATATTAAGAATCTGTAAAGTTTTGACACTTTCAATTACAAATTGTCAGTTGCACTGTGGCTATTGACTGTTAATCTGAATATATGAAAGCGGGTGGAGGCCCAATAAGCTTTCAGAGAATAAAGGAGGAGAAATGAAGAGAATAGCTCTTATTCTTGTTGTTGCATTATTATCTGCAACATTCCTGTTTGCAGCTGGCAATAAAGAGGCTGCATCTAGCCAAAGCAGCACCGCATCTGCTACAACCACACCAAAGAATCCGAATAAGCCATATGCTGGTACAAAGCTTACATGGTGGACAAAGCCTAATGCTAACGTAACTACTGTATATGCTAACCTTGGAGAGACTCCATGGGCAAAGTATGTTATGGAGCAGACTGGTATCGAGATTGAATTCATCCATCCAACAGCTGGATCAGAGGCTGAGAAGTTCGCAATCATGGTTGCATCTGGTGACTATCCAGATATCATAGAGCATACATGGACAAAGTACTCAGGCGGTCCTATCGCAGCTATCAATGATGGCGTAATCATGGACCTCAATGAGCTTATGAAGACTAATGCTCCTAATCTCATGAAGCTTATGAGCGAGAACCCTAATGTAGATAAGATGATCAAGACAAGTACAGGTCACTACTATTGCTTCCCATTCCTGAGAGGTCTTAAGCAGCCTAACATCACACAGTTCTCAGGCGGTATCGTAGTAAGACAGGATGTTCTTAATGAGCTTGGACTTGAGAGACCAGAGACTATTGATGAATGGGAAGTTGTTCTCAGAGCATTCAAGGAATATGGCTTCGAGAAGCCTTTCACAACAAGAAAGGAATGGATGAAGGACGTATGGTCACCAGGCTTTGATAACTGGGGCGACTTCTATGTAGATAATGGCGTTGTAAAGAATGGCCTTATCGAGGATAGCAGATATGACTTCATCAAGAAGATGAGAGATTGGTATGCAGAGGGTCTCATCGACCGTGACTATCTTGTTGCTAACAAGAAATCTAACCAGACAGACTTCACAACAGGTAAGGCTGCTGCATGTAATGCTCCATTTGGTCAGGGACTTGGACAGTATACACAGATCATGCATGATGCAAATCCTGAGATCACACAGGAAGATCTGAGATGTACAGTACCTGTAACATCAAAGAAGGGACAGAATGCTAAGTTCTCTAAGATGAACCAGATCTACGATCAGTCAGGTGTATCAGCTGCAATCTCAACATCATGTAAGAACGTAGAAGCTGCTATGTGGCTCCTAGACTGGATGTTCGGTGAAGAGGGTAACCTTGTTTGTAACTTCGGTATTCCAGGCGTAACATTCGAGATGGTCAATGGTGTTCCAACATATACAGAAGTCATCACAAATAACCCAGAGCTGCAGTTTGCTAACGCTCTTGCAGTATATACTAGAGCTTCAACCTCTGGCGTATGCGTACAGGATGAGGAATACATCAGACAATATTATGCACAGGATAACCAGAAGGAAGCTCTCCAGCTATGCATGAAGACAGATATGGGCGAGCACTTCTATCCACCAACATCTGTTGCAGAAAAGTACTCTGATGAGTATGCAGAGATCATGAACAACGTAAAGACACTTTCAGATGAGATGGAAGCTCAGTTCATTACAGGAACTGTACCTCTCACAGAGTGGGATAAGTATCAGAAGCAGCTCAAGAGCTTCGGCATCGAAAAGGCTATAAAGATGATGCAGGAAGCTTACGACAACTATATCAGCCACTAGGTGTTATGAGCCCTGCCTCAGGGTAGGGCTCTACAGTTATTTCGGGATAGGACATGGTCGATAAAAACAAGAAACATCTATATAGAATGCTAGCTAGATGGAGCCTGTCCTATATCGTGATATCTGTAATAGCAATAGCTATAATTTCATATTCCTCAACTCTCTATTCCAAGGAGATAAAAAGAGAGCTTGATAGGATAAATCTCATGCAATTGAGAAATACACAGAAGGAGATCGATGAAAGAGTTGCAGCACTCAGACGTTTCTGCGAAGTATTGAATGTCGATGGTGGCGCAATTGAAAAGCTTATGAAAGGTGCTGATTTTGATTCAATCTCCCGCTATGAGATGTATGAGGCTTCAAAGAAGATCAGAATTTCAAATCTCTATGATTCCTATGCTTATACATATTTAGTATACTATCCAGACCAGGATCTCATAGTCTCAGCTGATCACTATGCAAGGAGCAAGTACTACTATGAGGCTATGCTTTCTGGCCTTGGCTTTTCATATAGTGAATTCAAGACGCTTCTTTCAATAACAGCTAAGAATACTGTCATGTATCAGCTTACGCATAACGAGAGAGAGCAGCTTGTAGCCTTTTCTCGACCTCTCAATAGCAGCAAGGAGCTCTCAGACAAGGCTATCGCTATAATGATCTTTGATTTCTCTGCAGCGCTTGGCGATAGAGATGAGAGAGATTCCATATTGCTCTATAACGGAAATAGCGGAATGACAATCACCAATGGTGATATCAATAAGGAATCTGCCGAAAAGATCATCAAAGGCCTTGAAGTCAAGAGTGAGATCGCATTAAAGGATTCTATTGTTTCCATGGTCCACTCTCAATATGAGAATTGGTACTTCATAGCAATAACAAAGAGCGGCGAAGCATTAGAGGTAGTATCGCGTTTAAATGACGTCGTAATTGGATTTGCTGCTGTATATATGCTTGTAAGCATTCTTCTTATCATCCAGAACTCGAAGAAGGCGTATAAGCCTCTTAAGACGACTATTGAGGCTCTATCTGAGGATGGCAGCGTTGATGATAAGAGCTTGGCAATGATGGATTTCATGTCAACATCTATCAATACTCTAAAGGATAAGAACAAGACTCTTGGAACAGTAGTAAAGGATCAGAGCCAGATTATTGCATCAAGCGTTAAAAGGCGATTGCTCTCAGAAGAGGGGGGATATAATAATATTGGAAGCGAAGTGCTAGCGCGCTATGGTATTCCTACCTCAGGCCCATCCTCTGTCATTGCTTTCTCAAGAGACGATAATGACTTTTCAAATGAGATTTCAGATATATTGAAGTCCCATAATCTCTCCTTTGCCTATTCAGAGGAGAAGCGAGCCTTTCTATTATGGTCAGATAGTGAGAAGGAGCTCTCTGATAAAGCAAGCTCGGCAGCAAGTGAGATAAGAAAGAGAGTAGAGAGTGCTCATATAGCGCTCAGCAGAGTATATGAGGCACCCGCTGGATTCTATAAGGAATATAAAGAAGCTAAGTTCCTTCTTGGCTGCCAGAGAATGCAGGGCTCCCCGGATCTTATATTCTATAGCCAGCTCAATCTTCAGCCAGCATTTCTTATCCCTGAGTATCCAGCCTCTATTGAGAGCATGCTTTTAGAGTATATCTCAAAGGGCGATGGTGAGAGTGCTGTTGAGCTTGTCTATAAGCTTTTCAAGATGAATTATGAGAAGACCTTGAATCCAGAGGCTCTTGAGCTTCTTGTTTCTATGATTCTCTCTAGTCTTATGAAGGTCATCTCAAAGGAAGAGATGAATGAGCTATTAGCTGATGGCGGAATAATCGATAAAGAGAGCCATGATGCTTCAAGGACTGAAGATAAGATAGAAAGATTCATAATGAAGGTATCTGATAGAAGAGCAGAAGAGGCTAGGGCAAGGAAGGAGAGAGAAAAGGATAGCCTCTATATGGATATAAAGCACTTTGTAGATGCTAATTATTCAAATACAGAGATGAATATTGCATTCATAGCAGATCATTTCAATATGCAGCCTTCAGCGCTCTCATCTGCTTTTTCTTTAGTAAGCGATGAGAAGCTTGGACAATATATAAACTATGTCAGGCTAGAGCATGCTAAGAGCCTCTTAGTAGAAGGAAGCGGACTGGATGCTGTTGCTTCAGCCTGTGGCTATGCAAGTCTCAGAACATTTCTGAGAGTATTCAAGCAATATGAGGGGATGACCCCTAGCCAATATAAGACTCTTCATAGAGCGTGGAGTAAGGAAAACAAGGAGGAGTAAGATGAAGAAAAGGAAATTTAGGAAAGAGGTGGTCATCAATGGCCATACATTGACTTTCCGAGAACAGGTGAAGAGGGATTTTAAGCGTAATTCGCTGATCTACATCATGCTGATTCCTATCGTCGTATATTACATCATATTCAAGTTCGGACCTATGTTTGGACTCAGTATCGCATTCATGGACTATAAGCCAGCACGTGGATTTTTAGGTAGCAATTTCGTTGGACTGAAGCATTTCAAGAACTTCTTCACAAACTACTATTTCGGCCGTCTTATGAAGAATACAATCAGGATAAGCGTATGCTCTCTTATGACATTCCCTGCACCTATTATCCTGGCATTGCTTTTGAATGAGCTTAAGAGCAGACATTTCTCAAAGATAGTCCAGACTATTACATATATACCTCATTTCATATCTACAGTTGTAATTTGCGGTATAATAGTAAAGCTCACAAGCAGCTCTGGCGCTATTACAGCTATTCTCCATGACCTATTTGGCGTTGAGAAGATATCTTTATTGAATAAGCCTTCTAACTTCATTCCTATCTATGTGATATCTGATCTGTGGCAGACTATCGGATGGAACTCAATCATATATTTATCTGCACTTGTCGCAATAGACCAAGAGCTATATGACGCAGCTAAGGTAGATGGAGCTGGCAGATTCCAGCAGGTGCTTCATGTAACGATCCCATGTCTGCTTCCAACAATCATAATCATGCTCATCCTCAAGATGGGTAAGATATTCGATGTAGGCTATGAGAAGATCATGCTCCTATATAACCCAGCTATTTATGAGACAGCAGATGTAATCAATACTTATGTATATAGAAAGGGTCTTATCGATGCCCAATACAGCTACAGCTCAGCTGTTGGGCTCTTTAACAGCATAGTAAGCTTATTCCTCGTTACATTGACTAACAAGATAAGCAAGAAGCTCAATGGAACAAGTCTTTGGTAGGAGGATGTTATGGCTAGATATAAAAGCACAATGAAAGAAAGTTTCGGAAGCAGATTGTTTGATGTGATTAATGTAATCATAATGCTCACGCTTGTGATTCTGGTTATAATCCCTCTATTGCATGTAGTATCTGCATCTTTTTCAAATCCATCAGATTATGTAAGACACGAAGGTCTATTATTGAAGCCAGCTAACTTCTCTCTTGAGGCCTATAAGGCTGTTGCAAGAAACAAGAACATTCTAACTGGCTATATGAATACTATATTCATAGTTGTAGTCGGAACATCCCTATCCCTGTTCTTATCTGTTATGGCTGCATATTGTCTTTCAAGAAAGGATGTAATGTGGAGAGATGTCATAATGATGTTCATCGTATTCAGCATGTACTTCAATGGCGGCATGATACCATTCTATCTTGTTGTAAAGGCAGTCGGACTCAATAACTCGATATGGTCGCTTATAATACCATCGGCTATAAGCACCTATAACCTCATAATCATGAGAACAGCTATGGCAAGTGTTCCAGATAGCTTAGAGGAGTCTGCCCGTCTTGATGGTGCTAATGACTGGACTATTCTATGGCGAATAATGGTACCACTTGTAAAGCCTACAATCGCTGTTATATGTCTCTATTATGCAGTCTCTAACTGGAATGCATGGTTCAATGCTATGCTCTTCATGAGAGATAAGTCACAATATCCATTGCAGCTTATTCTTCGCGAAATCCTCATCCAGAATGATACAGCAGAGATGTCTGCAGGTATTGATGATGTCATGATAAGCGAGACAATACAATTTGCTACAATCGTTGTTGCAACGCTACCTATTCTCTGTGTATATCCATTCATCCAGCGCTACTTCGTTAAGGGCGTTATGATTGGAGCTGTTAAGGGTTGATTATATGATAAATAGTTCTCCAGTTGATAAATCAGTCGTATATGATGTCTGTAAGAATGGTGACTTGGATCGTCTTAAAGAGATTGTAGAGTATACTGGCACAAACCTCCATGAGGTGGATGAGAATGGAAACTCTCCACTTCACTATGCAGCGCTCTCATCTAATGCTGAGGTTGCTAAGTATCTTGTAGAGCGCTGTTCCTTCTCTCCGCGCTTTGGCAATAAGAGAGGTGTAACGCCATATGATGTTGCTGCTGAAAATAGCAATAAGGCTGTGCTCGATTTCTTTGAGGAGTCTCTTGGCTTTAAGTATGATGAGGCTTATCATAATCCTGTTCAAAGAGGCTTCTTTCCAGATCCTTCATGCATAAGAGTCGGAAACGACTACTATATGGTAAACTCTACATTCCATCTCTTCCCCTGTATTCCTATCTCTCACTCAACAGATTTGGTTCATTGGAAAGTCATTGGCTATGCAATCACGAATAAGGAGTGGGCTAAAATAGATGATAAGGATGGAGGCAGAGGCTATTGGGCTCCAGATATCTCATATTGTGATGGTAGATTCTACATCACTGCAACCCTGAGAGGAAATGATTGGGATGAAGAGAAAAGAGTTCAGATGGTAACCTCTTCTGCAAATCCAGAAGGGCCATATGATGAGCCGGCATGGATTCATGAGGATGGCATTGATTCCTCTATCTTCCACGATACAGATGGAAAGAAGTATATGCTCATAAATAGAGGTGCTAGGATATTTGAGCTCTCAAACGATTGCAAGCGTCAGCTTTCAAGCCCTCGACTTCTGTGGCTTGGGGAATATAGAAGAAATCCAGAAGGCCCTCATGTGTTTAAGCGAAACGGCTATTACTATCTCTTCCTAGCAGAGGGCGGTACAGGAATGGGACACAGAGTCACATGTGCTCGTTCTAGGTCTCTCTTTGGCGTCTATGAGCCATGTCCATATAATCCTATTGTAAGGCAGCAGGATGAGAATCAGATTCTCCAATGCTGTGGCCATGGAATGCCTGTAGATACCCCAGATGGCAAATGGTATATGGTATATCTTACGCTGCGTCACTCTAAGGAAGGTCTTGGAATGACTGGTAGAGAGAGCTGCCTTGATGAGATGGTATGGACTAATGATGGATGGCCTCTTGTGAATAACGGTAAGGGCCCCGGTATATTCAATAAGCTTCCGGCATCTACAGAGAGTACGAGAAAATTCAATATTGATTATGTTCTTCCTCATTGGAAGGATAGACTATGGATGTCTCCTCGCTCTATAGAAAAGGAAGATGCATTTGAGAAAGAAGGCAAGCTGCACATAATCGGCCACGGCTATGACTTCTTTGATAAGAGTGCCAGAAGTGCGCTTTTGGAGCGTCAGAGCGAATTCGCACTTGAAGCTGAACTCGAGCTAGATGTGCCAGAGCTTGCTGAGAGTGAGAGTATTGGCGTTCTTTCCTACTACGACGAGAATAGCTATATAGAGTTTGGAATAGGCAAGAAGGATGAATCCTATGGTGCCATCATAAGGGCCTACGTGGATGATAGATATATCGTTGATGAATTCTTCAAGCTTGATGAGATGCCAAAGGATGCAAGGCTTAGAGTTGAAGCTGATGGAATAAAGAGGAGCTTCATCTATAAGGATATGAGGTTCACTCTTGATGATACTTCATATCTCTCAAGTGAAGGGCTTAAGAAGGGTAAGCGCTTTACGGGTGCTACTATAGGACCTTACGTAAAGGGCAATGTAGAAGGTGTTTTCAAGGATTGGAATATAAGGTTCATTGAAGGCTAGACCAAGAGGCAGAGTGTAAAAGCTCTGCTTTTTGTTTATAATGTATCTTGTATTGATTCAGAATAATACTTAAATATTAGCAATGCAAAGGATTAAGCATATTATGTATGATGTTGTAGCACTTGGTGAATTATTGATAGATTTTGCATCAGAGGCCATTGTGGATGGATCCCCTACATTTTCTGCTCATCCAGGTGGAGCACCTGCTAACTATCTTGCCGCATTAGCCTCATTTGGAGCTAAAACAGCTATGATAGCCAAAGTCGGAGATGATGCCTTTGGCTCTATGCTTATTGATGCATTGAATGATAGCAATATTGATACTAAGTGCATTGTAAAGGATAAGAATGTATTTACAACCCTAGCTTTTGTTACATTCACTCCAGATAGAGATAGAATCTTCTCCTTTGTGCGTAAGCCTGGTGCTGATATGATGCTGAGAAAGAGTGATATAGATGAATCTATATTCACTGGTGCTAAGCTATTTCATTTTGGGACTCTATCTCTTACAGATGAACCCTCCCGTGGTGCCACATTCTATGCAATTGAGAAGGCAAAGGCTCATGGTGTGCTTATATCTTTTGATCCTAATTATAGAGCACCTCTATGGCAATGTAGCGAAGATGCTATTGAGATGATTAAGGCTGGCTTAAGGGCTGCAGATATAGTAAAGATAAGCCGAGAAGAGGTTGATCTTCTATTAGGAGATATCTCAGATGAGGATGCTTCCAGAATCATAAGAGAGCAATATAAGGTGAGACTTTTATACATAACTAAAGGCAATAAGGGCTGCTACTATGAGACAGCTAAGGCCCGCGGCATGATGGGCATTTATGATATAGGAAGGCCTTTAGATACTACTGGTGCTGGTGATATATTCGGAGGTAGTGCTGCTTATGCTTTTTTGAAGAAGGGTAAAGCCATAGAAGCATTAGATGATAGTGATCTACGAGATATAGTCTCATTTGCTACTGTCTCCTCTGGGCTTTCTACAATGAAGCTTGGTGGAATTTCAAGTGTGCCAAAGCTTGAAGAGGTTTTAAGTGGAGTGTCAGAGTTTAAGAAGAATTCCTAATTCAGAATATTTTATTTGGATAAATAAATTATAGAATGAAAAGAAACATCCTTTTTGTATTCCCATATTATTTGCCCCTTCAATGAAGTATATGAGGCAAGATGTCCGAGGCCATAATAGAGTAAATCGACATATACATGAAATAGATGATTCCTATTTCATTGGGTCTGTAAACCTTCTTGAAATCATAACTCCCGGGTTTTGTCTGCATTCTCTTCTAGAGATCAGGAAGCTTCAAGCAACATTAAAAACTTTTAGGAGTATTGGCTATGACTGACTTTATAATTACTCTTCTTGAGAATTATGGATCCAAGCAGTAGAGTCTATGGTAGAAATGAGAGAGCTGATAGAATCTACCGCTTCAAGGATTGAGCCGAAAAAAATCCTAGATGAAATTCTTTCTGTATATTGGAAACAGCACCACAACACTTCACTTAATAGACGATATATTGTAAATGATATAGCCATGACCAGAAGTTTTATAAGAGATACATTTTCTGATAAGCGTTTTATGGAAAAGCTATTTCATTTAGCGCTTCCTATCGCATTCCAGAATTTCATGCTTGCATGTGTTGCCGCATCAGACACAATAATGCTTGGCATGCTTGATCAGAATTCGATGTCTGCAGTTTCACTCGCATCGCAGATTCAATTCGTACAGAATGTTACGGTAACAGGTGTCGTTGCCGCACTTCAGATACTAGGAGCTCAATATGCTGGGCGTGGCGATAAGAAGACACTCGATAAGATTTTCTGTATGTGTCTCAGAATAAGCATCATAGTCAGTGCTGCCTTTGCCTATTTGTGTTTTTTCAAGCCGGATTTTCTGATGAATATATTCACAAATCAGAATGTTCTTATAGCTCTTGGCGTGGATTATCTGAAGGTTGCTGCTCTGTCTTATCTTATCACTGGAATATCTCAGCCGTTCATTGCACTTATAAAGCTTGGAAGAAATACACCTGCTGTTGCAAAGATAAGTACTGCTGCTGTTTTATTGAATATAGGACTCAATGCAATATTCATCTTCGGCTTCTTGGGCCTTCCTTCAATGGGAGTTAAGGGTGCTGCCCTTGCAACTGTCATTGCACGCATAATAGAGCTGATGCTCTCGCTTATTGCTGCATATAAAGATAGCTTTACACGCCCGGATCTTACGAAGCTATTTTTCTTTAATAGGAGGCTCTCTTCGGATTTTCTTAAGCAGCTTATACCTCTTATGGGAGCATATGTATTCTGGACAGTAGGCTTTGCCTCCTACTCTGCGTTTATGGGGCATATAAGCCTGGATGCTGCAGCTGCAAACTCTGTAGCCTCTGTTGTGAGAAGCTTAGTAAGCTGCTTTACCCGTGGCCTTGCGGGAGGTGCCTCAATACTAATTGGCTATGAGCTAGGCTCAGGAGAGCTAGAGAGAGCAAGAATCTATGGCGATAGGCTTACATTTCTCTCGCTGCTATGTGGTCTGATATCTTGTGCATTGATTCTTCTTACTATCCCACTTGCACTGAAGATCGTTGATCTATCAGAAGGGGCATCTAAGGACTTCATAACAATAGCATCAATACTCTCTGTGTATATAATTGGTATGGCATTCAATTCTGTAGTGATCAATGGTATGTTCGCATCTGGTGGCGATACTCTCTTCGATTGCTATTCAATTGTAGTTACTATGTGGATGATTGCTATTCCAATAGCCTTTGTAGGAACCTTCGTGTTTTCATGGCCTGTTGCAATAGTATATGGATGCACATGCCTCGATGAGGTTGGCAAGATTCCTTGGACCTTCTATCACTATAAGAAGTATAAATGGCTCAAGGATCTGACAAGAGCACAAAACTAGTGTCACTTTGACGTTATTCTTATCCGAAAATAGGCCTCTGTGTAAAAATGACACTCTAAATAATAATTAAGCTGTGTCATTTTGTTGCTTTATGAAGATTTTGAGAATATGTGTAATTAATTATAACTCGTTATAGTGTAATGAAATATAAAAGTTGGCATAACACTTGCATATATGTTTCATAGGAGATACCACAATGAGTTACACAGAATATACTTTAGGAAATCTATTTAATGATTTATTTGAGGATTCATATGTTAAGAATAAAGTTCCAGCAGTAGATATATACGAGGATGGAGATGCTTATCATATTGATTCTGAGATTCCTGGCTATGAGAAGGAGAATGTAAAAATCTCTCTTGAGAAACATGTTCTTACTATAGCAAGCAAGAAAATTGCTGATAGTGAAGAGAGAAAGTATCTTGTAAGAGAGATAAAGCACAATGGCTTTTCTAGATCCTTCACTCTTCCTGAGGATGCTGATGAGGAGTCGATTGAAGCGAGCTGTGAAAACGGGGTGCTTTTCATAACAATCAATAAGAAAGTTAAAAAGAATAATGGATCTATAGATATAAAGATCAATTAGAAATATATGTCAGAATTCAAACACTTAAGGCTCTTTTTTCCAGGGCCTTATTTTTTTCGTCAAAACAAGCTATACCATTCTTATTGAATTAATTATAATTCACATGCAGGAGTTTTCAGAGTGTACAAGATTCTAAATAAGAAGCAGCTCTCAGCTGAAGTCTTCTCTATGGAGATTGAAGCACCAATGATAGCAAGAGAGCGTAAAGCCGGACAGTTCGTCATCATCCAGAGAGGTGGTGATTTCAATGAAAGAATTCCATTGACAATTGCAAATGCAGATGAGGCTAAAGGTACTATAACAATTGTATTCCAGGCTGTAGGAGAGGGAACTCACCTTCTTGCTAGAATGAATGCTGGCGATGAGATTGAGAATGTATTAGGTCCTCTTGGAAGCCCAACTCATATCGAGAAATTCGGTAAGGTAGTCTGCGTAGGCGGTGGCGTAGGTGTAGCTCCACTATACCCAATTGCTAAGGCAATGAAGGAAGCAGGCAATGATGTTAGATGCATTATCGGTGCAAGAAACAAGAGCCTTCTTCTTGAAGAGGATCTGATGAGAGAGATAGATCCTGATCTTATTGTTGTAACAGATGATGGTTCATATGGCAGAAAGGGCCTTGTAACAGAGCCTCTTGAAGAGCTTTGCAAGGAAGGTGTTGATAAGGTAGTTGCAATCGGACCTGGTGTCATGATGAAGTTCTGTACCTTATCTGCGGCTAAGACAAATACTCCAATTCTTGTTTCCCTTAATACAATCATGATTGATGGAACTGGAATGTGCGGTGGCTGCCGTGTAGTAGTAGGTGGCGAGACTAAGTTTGTATGTGTTGATGGCCCAGAGTTTGATGGCCACTTGGTTGACTGGGACAATATGATGAAGAGAAGCCGTACATATAAGGCAGAGGAGATGGAAAAGCACCATAAGTGCCATATCGATCTCAACATTCCGGAGGGACAGGCATAATATGAAGACACCAGTAGAACTAAATAAGGAAGCAGAGGAAATCCTCAAAGGCCTTACAGAGAATCTTACAGTAAAGGATAGAACACAGATCCCTCATCAGGATATGCCATCACAGAGTCCTGAGGAGAGAGTCAAGAACATGAATGAGGTAGCTCTTGGCTATAGCGAGGCTGAAGCGCTCGTTGAAGCTAATCGCTGTCTTGACTGCAAGACTAAGCCTTGCATGGCTGGATGCCCTGTATCAATTGATATCCCAGCGTTCATCCATCAGATTACAAAGAAGGATTATAAAGGTGCTCTGGATATTATTCAGCAGTCATCACTTCTTCCTTCTGTATGTGGTCGTGTATGTCCACAGGAAAACCAATGCCAGAAATACTGCACAGTTGGCAAGATGAAGAAAAATGTTGAAGAGTCTGTAGGTATTGGCAGGCTTGAGAGATTCGTTGCAGATAGAGAGGGTTGTAACGCGGCTCTTCCAGAGGTTGCTCCAGCAACTGGAAAGAGAGTTGCTATCGTTGGGTCCGGTCCTGCATCTATTGCATGTGCAGCTGATGTAAGAAGAAAGGGACATGAGGTAGTAATGTTCGAAGCACTTCATAAGATGGGCGGAGTACTTAGCTACGGCATTCCTGAGTTCAGACTTCCAAAGAAGCTTGTTGATGAGCAGATTGAGCGTCTCAGAGCTATGGGAATTACAATTGATAAGGATGTTCTCATCGGAAGAACAAGAACAATCAAGGAGCTTATGGAAGAAGATAAGTTTAATGCTGTTTTTGTAGGAACTGGTGCTGGCCTTCCTAAGTTCATGCATATTCCAGGAGAGAATCTTCTATCTGTATTCTCTGCTAATGAGTATCTTACAAGAAGCAATCTCATGAAGGCTTATGATAAAGAGCATGCTATGACTCCATACTTCCATGCAAAGCGCGTTGCAGTGCTTGGTGGCGGTAACGTTGCTATGGATGCTGCTAGGACTGCGCTTCGTCTTGGCGCTGAGACTGTAGATATTATATACAGAAGAACTATGGATGAGATTCCAGCAAGAAGAGAAGAGGTTCACCATGCAAAAGAAGAGGGTGTAAACTTCCGTCTTCTATGTCAGCCTGTTGAGATTATCGGGGATGAGAATGACCTTGTTAAAGCTGTTAAGATCAGAAAGTGTGAGCTTGGCGAGCCTGACGCAAGTGGCAGAAGAAGCCCAGTAGAGATTGAAGGCTCAGATTTCGTTGTTGAGTATGATGCTGTAGTTGTTGCTATTGGCAATACCTCCAATCCTCTTATCAAGAAGACAACACCAGAGATTGAAGTCAACAAGAGAGGTAACTTCATAGTCAATGAAGAGACCTGTGAGACTAGCATGAAGGGCGTTTATGCTGGCGGAGATATCGTACTTGGTGCCGCTACTGTTATTCTTGCTATGGGACAGGGCAGAAAGGCAGCTGCTGCTATAAATAAGTACTTAGAGGGTTAATTACTTGGCTAAAGAAGAGAGCATTGAAGCTATCATGCTTCCAAGGGAAGATAAATATGCAGCGCTTGGTGATATCGTAAGAGAGTCACCACTCTTTGCATCCCTTGATAGAGCCTCTCTTCTTTATTCGATAATCAAAAGAGAGCATGAGCAATCCACATACATCGGTCATGGTGTAATGATTGCTCATGGCAGACTTAAGGATCTAGATAAGACACGTATAGCATTTGCTCTATCTGATGATGGAATCACGGGAGATAGAGAGCCTATACATGTAGTCTTTGCAATAGCATCTCCCGAGAATGCTCCTAGTGCATATTTAAAGAGTATTTCATCTCTTCTTTCATGGGTGCATAACAAGGATTTCAGAGAGCATCTGGAGCATAGGGACTATTCAAATAGCTCAGTAAAGCTCTTTTATAAGATGTTCAAGGATCAGAACTTCGTCAAATACCCAGAAACTCATTAAGTTTTTCGTCATAGATTCCAATAGGAACTCTATCCGTAAAGGAGACGGGGTAGGCTATTCCTATTGTATATAGCCTCATTCTATTTTCTGATATATATCTGTCGTAGAAGCCCCCTCCGCGTCCAAGCCTGTTGTTAGCGCTGTCGTATGCTATGGCAGGAACGAGCATAAGAGCGTTATCATAATCAGCTTCTAGCCTTTCCTTGGGCTCAAGAAATCCCATATTGCCCTTTATGAGCGATGTGAATCTGGAGAACCTCATCTCTCCATTGTCTATATATGGAAGAAGTATTCTTTTGTCGTTGAGTATTGGAG
>CAVHSB010000044.1:0-14645 GCA_963638635.1 Flexilinea sp. | reverse complement strand
ATATCGAGGGTGCCAAAAATCGGATTTAAACCGACTTTTGTAACACCCCCTTTTCTTTTACCAAAACATATTCATAGCTTGAAATATGCTGCAAGGAATTTAGCGACTCCATCCTCATCATTTGAAAGGCCAATCTTTTTTGCAGCCTTCTTTGCATTATCTGTACCATTAGACATTGCAACAGATATTCCAGCTCTTTCAAGCATAGGGATGTCATTATCATAGTCACCGAATGCTATTGCATCAGCTGAAGTAAGATTGAAATAGGAAGCAACTTTTTCTACGGCTAAACCTTTATTGACATTTGCATTATTTATCTCAAGATAGTTCGGAGAGCTCTTGCAAAACGCTAATGATGGGAACATCGCTTTCAGATTATCAAGAGCTGTATCTAACGCATCAGCCTCACCGACTGCTATGATTTTCTCAATATCATTATCCTGGCATATCTCATGAAGAGGCTTAATTATACCATCGCACTTTGTAATCAATCGCTCCTTTCTTGAATATGCATTATCTGTCGCGCTACCCCAATGCTCAGCAGTATAAAAGAAGTAGTCTAGTCCCATTAATGCTATATTCTCTTCAAGGGATAGAAGGGTATTCTTAGCAATCGAAGATGAAAATATCAGACCATGGTTCTCATCTAATATATATCCACCATTCAATGTTGCAGTTAGAGGAACAAAGGGAAGAGTATCTAATATTAGCTTCATAGCATCATAGGCTCTGCCGGATGCAAGCACAATCTTATTGCCAAGCCTATTGACCTCTGTAAGCACCTCCTTTGTATATGACGAAATCTGATGGGAGGAATTCAATAATGTTCCATCCATATCTGAGAAAATTATCTTCATAGCTTTATAACCTCTAAAACATCTGGAATATAGACATTGCCCTTGTATTCTCCTTCAGCTTCTTTTTTGTATCGCTCTTTTCTTGTCATGCTCTTATCTTCCGTATGGTACAAAACAAGATTCTTCGCATTCAAAGAAGAAGCAACGGCTGCAGCATCCTTGACTGTAGTATGATGCTTCTCATATGGCTTAAAGACATCTCTATCCTCATATAAGCAAAAAGCTTCAAGAAGGAGCCAATCAGCATAAGCAGTATACTCTCTCTTACAATCTCTATATGGTTCATCACCAAGAAAACACAGCCTTTTCCCTGCATCATATTCGATTGCAAAGCCAAACTCTTTATCCTTAGTTGAAGCTATATCAAAGAATATTACTTCATGCTTGAGTATAGTTCTCTTGTCTTTATCAGCAACGACATCAAAGTGGATTTTAGAATCAAAGAACTTAAGCTGTTTTTCTGGAAATAATCTAAATGAAAAATCTCTTATTAGGCTTATGACTTCTTCATGGCCATAAATAATAACATCATCCCTAAGTTTCCCTCTTGCAAGTCCCATAGAATAGAATCGGAGAAACCAGAAGATACCCATAATATGATCAAGATGCTTATGCGATACAAACACGCTATGGCTCTTACCAATACCTACACCTACCTCTTCAAGCTGTCTGAAAAGCCCATTGCCGCCACCAACGTCTACCAGAAAATAGTCATCAGCATTCTCATGCAATAGAAAGCAGGTATTATAAAGCCTTGTCGCATTGGCATTGCCAGTGCCTAGAAAAGTCACATTCATATCAAAATAAGACAGATAGTGCTAGATCTATCATCTCATCAAAGCTTTCCTGACGCTCTATTGCTGATAGACTCTCTCCTGTAATAATAGAATCACTTACGGTCAAAATAGATAAGGCTTCGACTCTCTTCATTAAAGAAAGCGTGTAGAGCTCTGCACTCTCCATATCTACAGCAAGTGCACCAAGTGAAGCTGCTAGACTATTCTTCGCATTTGCATGGGGATCATAGAATTGATCTGATGTGAATACTTTACCTACTATAGCTTTATAATCTCTATCCTTGACTATCTCATATGCCTTATTCAAAAGAGCGAAAGAAGCAATAGGAGCAACATGATAATTACCAAATCTATCAATATTCATTCCTGAATCTGTATCTGCAGCATCCACTATCAGAAGATCTCTCAAATCAAGCCTATCAGAAATAGTGCCGCAGCTTCCAACTCTTACCAGTCTTTTGGCACCATATTCCTCTATTAGTTCTGTAGCGTATATTGAGAATGATGGCATTCCCATACCAGTAGACTGGACAGATACTCTATTGCCCTTGTAATAGCCGGTGTAGCCAAGCATATTCCTTGTTGTGCTATAGCAAGCATAGTCATTGAAGAATGTCTCTGCTATATGCTTTGCTCTAAGCGGATCTCCAGGAAGGAGAACACATTCTGCTATTGCTCCCTTTTCTGCAGCTATGTGAACACTCATCTAGCATCCTCCTCTGGCTCTCCTCTATGTACAAAGCCCATAAGGATGAATGCTATGAACATGAAGATTGCGCCATATATGAATAGTGCTGGATAACTCCATAAATCTGTAACGCCACCAGCTATAGGGGGGCTTACTATTGATGCCAGCTGAGAGAAGAAATAATAGATACCGGTATAGATTCCCATTGTCTTATAATCTGCCATCTGCCATAGCATTGGGAATGAGTTAGTAACAATAGCAACCCAAAAGATTCCGAACAGGAACAAGAGAAACCAGAATATATAGAGCATCATAGGACTCTTAAACTTCATTGCTGTAAAGCCATGAAGTGCAACGAGAAACAGAATAACAACAGCTCCGATTAATGACATCCTTATCGTCTTGCGTCTTCCGATTTTATGACCTAGACGACCAGAAGGAATTGCGAAGATCGCATAAGCTATGCCAACCATACCAGCTGCAAGAGAGGCAGTGCCTGTGCTAGTTCCAAGCACTTCAAGAGAATACTTACCTACATATGGAAGAATACCCTGGTATGCAATAAACCAGCAGAGCAGAGATAGAAGAATAAAGAGAGCACTCTTCTCTTCTTCGCAGAATATTGCCTTAATGCTTTTTACGATTGGCACAGATTCTTCTGAATCAGCCTTAGTGCCATTCTTCTCCTTAACGAATAAAAAAAGAAGAATGACAGCAACTATTACGAGTACAGCTGCAACAGGGAATGCAAGAATATTATCACTAGCTTCATCCATCCATGGAAATTTAATCTTAACATCCATCAATCTAGCAAGAAGCACAGTTCCTATGATTGATGCCATACCTCCCATCAAGTTGATAACACCATTGGCTTCGCTTCTTAAATCTGCAGGTACGATATCTGGCATAAGAGCTACAACAGGACCACGAACTGCTTGCTTGAAGAAGTTAAGAGCAAATATGACAAGGACAAGGAGAAGCAGACTATGCATAGCTGAAAACGGCAGCAGAGCAAAGAACAATGCAGTAAGAGGAAGCATTGTTATTATATATGGCATTCTTCGACCAATAGGGGTTACTGTTCTATCAGAGAGTGCTGAAAACAATGGAATCATGAAAATAGCAAGAATATTATCAAATGTCATAATAAGACCAATGATATAGTTCTTATCTACGTACTTACCTAGGAATATAGGTATATAGGTATCATAAAGAGGATCCATTAAACCTAAAGTGAAAAAACCAAGTCCAATCAATAATGTAGAGAAATAATATCCTTTAAGACCTCTCTTTTCTTCTGTCTTCATCGAAAACTCCTCATAGTACTCTAACATTATTGTCTAATTTTCTCAAAAGATATATACAAAGCTGATGAGCATAAAAAACCTTAAAGAATTATCAGATTACATAGATTTAACAAACGAAGAGCAGAATTGGAGAGAGGATGAAGAAAATACTCTTCCTATTCTGATTTCAGATAACATAATCCCTCTTCTTTGCATTGATGCGATAAGACATCAATTCGTTCCAAATGACAAGGAGAGAGCTGATAATCTTGGAGACCTCGACCCTCAAAGAGAAGTTGACTTTGAGATGACTTCACGTCTTATTCATCGTTATAAGAATAGAGCAGCACTACTCGTTACAGATAGATGCTTTGCTTATTGCCGTCATTGCTTCAGACGAAGATTCACAGGCTCGATGACAGGACCAATCAAGGATGATGAGATAGATAGGACAGCAGAGTACTTAAAAGAACATAAGGAAATAAGAGAAGTACTTCTCACAGGTGGTGATATGTTCACGCTATCTGATAGTGCACTCGATAAGCTTCTCTCAAAGCTAAAAGACGCAAGAGAGGATATAATATACAGGCTATGCACAAGAACTCTTCTATCTAATCCAGATAGATTCACAGATAATCTATTTAATATATTGAAGAAGCATAATCATGGAGCTCCATTATATTTGATGACACAGTTCAATCATCCAGCCGAAATAACAGATAAGGCCATATCTAAGCTGGATGGATTTATTAAGCTTGGTATTCCAATGATGAATCAATGTGTACTCTTAAGAGGTGTAAATGATTCTCTGGAGACTCAGATAGAGCTATGCAATAAGCTGCTTTATAACAGAATAAAGCCATACTATCTATTTCAGGGAGATCTTGTAAAAGGGACTGCTCACTTGCGGGTTCCTCTATCAGAGGGGCTTGAGCTAGAGAAAAGGATGAGGATAGAGCTCTCTGGACTCTCAATGCCTCAATATACAATAGATTTGCCAGATGGCGGTGGAAAGGTAATATTGACTGAAAACTACATAAAAGGATTAGATGGCAATGTATGGACTATAAGAACACCAGAGGGTGAGGTCAGACATTACCCAGAAGACCAAAGATAATAGCCTCGTAGCCCGAGACTGCTTCTTCAAGCTCTGATACCAACACAGCTTCATTTGAAGTATGTGCACTTGCTTCCGCACCTGGTCCATAGCCTATAGTCAGAATTCCAGCCTCACCGGCATAATGTGATCCATTGGTACAGAAGCTATATGTTCCTATTCCCTTGAATAGCTTCCTTGACTTTAATCCTTCCATTGCTTTAACTACAATCTCAGATTTCATATCCATCAGCCAAGGAGGAAAGAATCTTGGCGCTATGAACTTCTCTCCGCTATATGATGTAGTCTCGCCTATAGCTATTGATGCTTTGGCGTTGATATTCTCTTTTTGAAGTGCATCGTTGATTTCACCCACTATAGACTCTGCAGTCTCACCTAGAAGCACTCGGCGGTCAAATGTAGCTTTTGCATAATCAGGTATTACAGATACTCCCGGATACGGGCTAGAAATAATATCCGTAATGGCGAGAATGCCATCTCCGAGAGGATCCTGATGATGGATCTGGATTCTTTCTATAGCATCTATTGCTCTCTTCATCAATAGAATAGCATTGATGCCTTTTTCTGGATTTGAGGAATGGCATGAACGTCCAAAAGACTCTAAAACAACCTCAGCTCTGCCACGCTGACCAATATTCAGCCTCAGCTCTGTAGACTCACCGATTATCACATAGTCTGGCTTATAGCGCGATGTAATCTCTCTAGCTGCAATTCCTTCAAAGCGTTCTTCTTCAACTATGCATGCCACAATAATTCTGCCATTGAATCTCTTGCCGATAAATGATGAGGCAGCAGCAATCATGGCAGCAACAGCGCTCTTCATATCTGAAGCGCCCCGGCCATAGAGCTTATCGCCTATTAATGTACCCTTAAAAGGATCTGTATTCCATTCGTCTTTGTTATCTACAGCAACAGTATCTATATGGCCATCTAGGACGATAGTAGGACCAGGCTCTCCGCCATCTATTATGCCTGCTACAGATCCAGCTTTAGCATACTCTGCCTTAAATCCTAATTGAGATAGCAAAGAGTGGATATAGGAGGCAATATTGGACTCACTTCCGGTAACGGAAGGAATGGATATAAGCTTTGATGCAAGCCCTACAGCATCCATAGGCTATTACTCAAGTGGGCTTAGCCACTCATCAACAGAGATTGAAACATCATTTCTAAGCTTATTTCTCTCTGATTTATATTCATCTTGTGTAAGATTCTGGCTCTGGGAACTGAATGTCGGAACAGCTAGAGGCTTCTTTGCTGCACGAGGCTCCTCTGCACTAGCTGCTTCAGATACAGGAGTCACAGTCTCCTCTTTTGAAGACTGCTCACTCTTTATTAGTGCTTTAGCTGCATCCTCTACTTCCTTGCTTGATAGAAGCTGTCTTATAACTTCTTCAACGAGTCTATTTACAGCACCTCTGTATTCCTCATCCTCGCTTATTCCAAGATTAGCCATTGCGTTTCTTGAAATTGCATCAATATCTACAGAAGACTCAATAAGAGCTTTGAGTGAATCATCACTCTTCTTCATCTCACTTCTTACTTCCTCATCTGAGCTATCTGCATAAGCAGAAGCATTAGTCTCTGCTTCTGTGATTCTAGAATTAAGATTCTCAAGCTTTGAATTGATTGAGATGTCAAAATCTTCCATTCTAGCATCTATTGCATTATTGATTTCAGCCTTCAATGCAGGAATATATTCATCAAGAGAATATGATGAAAGATATTCTTCGACTTCCTTTGAGATATCATCCTTGACAGTGCTCTTCCAAGTTTCTAGCTCATCCTTTATATCTTCTACGATATTGTTTTTGACTTTGTCATTAAAGGAGGAATCCTCGGCAAGTATTGCGGCTACCTTCTCTGCCATCTTCTCTTCATCGCTCAATACCTTAGTATCTGTCTCAAGAGGTTCCTGTACAGAAACTAAAGATTGATTCTGACGGGCTGCAGCTTCTTCAAGTACCTTCTTAGCCCAGTCGCTATGCCCTGGCCTAGTTATATACATTGATACAAAAGTAAAAA
Source organism: Flexilinea sp. (assembly GCA_963638635.1). Taxonomy (GTDB): domain Bacteria; phylum Spirochaetota; class Spirochaetia; order Sphaerochaetales; family Sphaerochaetaceae; genus Ornithospirochaeta. The sequence continues at coordinate 7,875 of CAVHSB010000044.1, read as the reverse complement.
GCGTAAGCACAACAGTTATAGTCAAGAGTGCAACTCTAGTTTTCTTACCCATATAATTCCTCTAATTGAGCTTAATATTAACACAGCATAGCTCAACTTGTCGAGAAAGCTGTTCTTCTGTTGTATTATTAATAATAGTAATCACCTTTTTGCCGGAGCTCAATGCTAAAAGTCCTATATCACTCTGTGATTCAGATCTTTTTCTGAAGTTTTCCTCTGAGATGTTATCTCTTGAAAGAGCTCGTTTAAGCCTTACATCATATGAAGCATATACAAGTATTATCACATCGCAATGCTCAACAAAGCCCATAGACTCCAGCAATGCTGCATTGATTATTGCTGCCTTGCCATCTTTTTCAGCTTCCCTGCAAAGCTCTAGCGTCCTTGTTACCATCCAGGGATGTGTTATATCGTTAAGAGCTTCAAGCTTAGCTGGATCTGAGAATACAATCGGCCCAAGCTTTTTTCTATTAACCTCTCCGTTTTCAATAATCTCGTCGCCAAAAGCCTCTTCAATGCTCTTTATATTCTCCTTCAAGGCCTGATGCCCAAGTTTATCCTCATCTATTACAGCAACATTGTATTTCTTCATCAGCTCTGCGACTCTATCCTTTCCAGAGCAGCTTCTACCTGTAAGACCAATGATCATCAATGCATATCTCCCCAGCACTTTGCATATTCAACAGAGACCTTAAGTGGAACAGAGAGGGTATCGATATTCTCCATTGTAGACTTGACTAAGCTCTTCATCTCTTCAAGCTCACTATCTGGAACCTGGAATATCAGCTCATCATGTACTTGGAGAATCATTCTGCTCTCTAGTCCTCTTGCTTTTATCTCATCATACACCTTATTCATCGCCTTCTTCATTATCTCTGCAGCAGTGCCCTGTATAACCGTATTCACAGCAACTCGCTCTGCAGCTGCCTTCTCTACCTTGTTGGAGCTGTTTATTCCAATGACTTCTCTTATGTGTCCATCTCTGGTTTTAACATAGCCATTAGCTCTTGCACTCTCATTAGTCTCATCTATGAATTTCCTGACACCGCTATAACGCTCAAAGTAGCGCTTTATGAAATCCTGCGCCTCACTTCTTGAAACACCAAGATCTCCTGCAAGTCTGAATGCTGACATGCCATACATTATACCGAAGTTAATCGTCTTCGAGATTCTTCTCTCTGTGGCTGTTACCTCATCAACGCTTTTATTGAAAATCAAGGATGCTGTATATTTATGTACATCCTCGCCACCCCTAAAAGCTTCAACAAGCCCAGGATCAGCGCTCATATGCGCAAGCACTACAAGCTCGATTTGAGAATAGTCTGCAGATAGGAAATAGGTGCCATCATCTGATGTGAATGCTGATCTTATCAAACGGCCCTCATCTGTTCTTACTGGTATGTTTTGAAGGTTTGGATTCCTTGATGACAATCTTCCTGTAGCCGTACCAGTCTGCAGAAATGAAGTATGAATTCTCGATTTCTCATCAGATAGAAGCGGAAGAGTATCGATATATGTGCTCTTAAGCTTTGTAAGCTGTCTATACTCCAAAAGATAATCAATTATAGGATCGCTTCCCTTGAGGCTCTCTAGCGTTGCAGTATCTGTACTGTAGCCAGTTTGAGTCTTCTTTGATTTCTCAAGCGCCTTCTCTTCAAAGAGTACCTTTGACAGCTGCTGTGTGCTGTTTATGTTAAACTCGTGTCCAGCAAGAAGATAGATGGAATTTGCAAGTGCATCGATTCTTGCTCCTATCTTTCCTTCAAGCTCACTCATCTTCTCCTTTGAAAGGTGTATGCCCTCCCTTTCCATACAAGCTAAAGTACGAATCAAAGGAATCTCATATTTAGCAAAAACCTCAACAAGCCCCTTCTCATGAAGCCTTCGCTCTAGGATTCGATAAAGCCTGAATGCAATATCAGCACAGCCTCCTGCGACTCTTGTTCTTACAGATAAAGACATATCTTTAGCTGTCTGTCCCTTATCTAGAAGATCATGATAATTCAGAATTGTATGATTAAGGTATTGCAATGATAGGTCTTCGAGCCCATAGCTATTTATATTGCTATCCAAAAGCCATGCAGCAATCATAGTATCAAAGATATATTCCTCATCGCTTCCTAATCGCCATAAGCACTTAAGATCATATTTTACATTCTGGCCAACAATCTTTATCTTCTTAGTCCTTAGATATTCATCAAAGATAGCCTTAGCATCTACCTTTGTTATTCCATCTTGAGAAAAATCCACATAATAGGCCTTCTTTGCTTCGCTTGTGAAAGAAAAGCCTAGTATTTCAGCATTCTCATCATAGCCATCTGTAAGAAAGTCAAAGGACATTATAGCACCACCAAATTCTGCTATTCTTTTAAATTCCTTTCTAAGCTCATCTGCACTCTGTATAGTTACATAGGCACCAGGCCCAGTATAGGCCTTGGACTCAGCTTCACTTAATAAAGATGTAGCCTCAATTGCTAAAGCCTTTTTCTCATCATTTTTCTTAACGCCTATGCGTCTTAAAAGGGATCTGCAATTGTATTTTGCAAAATCTTCCTCAGCCCCGCTGAATGAAGATGAGTCGAGAATAAGAGATGAGAAATCAAAATCATCATCCAATGCTTCTGTTGATAGTGTAATTAGCTTTTTAGAGAAGAATGCATTCTCTCTATCATTCTCTAAGTTCTCTTTGAGCTTGCCTTTGAGGCTATCCAGGTGTCTGTACACGCCTTCGAGTGTCAGATATTGCTCTAAAAGCTTTGCTGCTGTCTTATCGCCAATTCCTCTAACACCGGGAACATTATCAGCATCATCACCAGTCAAGGATAGATAGTCCAATATCTGGTTTGGATATACATTATATTCTTCTTTAACGCCATTGATATCGAGAAGCTTATACTCATTCTCGCCCTTCTTCTTTGGAGGACGCAATGCAAATACATGCTCATCTACCAGCTGGCACAGGTCCTTATCGCCCGTTACCATCACAGCCTCAATACCAGCACTCTTGGCTTTTGAAACAATAGAGGCAATTACATCGTCCGCTTCAAATCCAGGCTTTGAGAGAACACGTATATTCATCTTACTAAGTGTTTCTTTAATCAAAGGTATCTGAGCATGAAGATCCTCCGGTGTCTTTTCTCTGCCAGCCTTATACTCGCTATACATCTCATGGCGAAAGGTAGGCGCTCTCTCATCCATCGTTATTGCAAGATAATCCATCTTATAATGAGAGAGCAAAGAGAAGAATGTAGAGAAAAAACCGAAGTATCCACTTATATTAAGCCCCTTTCCATCTGTTATAGGAGACTTTATATGCGCAAAGTAAGTTCTGTATATAATTGAATAGCCATCTATTATATATACCTTCTTGTCATATGGAAGCTCTGGCACTTCTTTCTTGGGAGGCTCTTCTGCTTTTTTTGCTTCCTTCTCTCTCTCCATCTGACGTCTTTCAATCTCAATCATATTCTGATCAAGATCTGCTTCAGAAAATAAGCCTTGCATTTATACCTCCAAAACAAGCCCATCATATGCAGGTAGAGCACCTTTGGGACCATAAGTATTTTCTATGTATGAATTAAATTGCGAGTGATTGATATGAGTGAAATAAACTCTCTTTGCTTTCAGCTTGCGGGCAGCATCCAAAGACTGAGAAAAGCTATAGTGCGTTGGATGAGGCTCCTCTCGTAGCGCACCTATTATAAGAAGCTCAAGATCCTTCAAATACTCAGCATTCTCATTCATCTGAATATTTGAAACATCTGTAATATATGCCATATTCTCTATTCTATAGCCTGCAATCAGCTTTTTGCCATGCATTACAGGTATAGCCATGATATCTAGCTCACCAATCTTGAAATGCTCATATGGCTTTGCATATTTAGCATCAAGCTTCGGGATACCCTCATACTGAGAATCTGCAAATGCATAATCAAACTTCTTTACAATAAGATCCATCTCGCTTTTGATGCTATAAACAGGAAGATGAGCTGTCTTGCAAAAGACTCTGAGATCATCAAGTCCTACCAAATGATCAGAGTGATCATGGGTATATAGGACACCATCTAAATGAGTTATACCAGCTCTAAGACATTGAAGACGGAACTCATAGCCTGTATCTATGACAATGCTTGTTCCGTCTTTCTCTATAAGCACAGAGCTTCTGTATCTATTATCTTTAGGATCGCTAGAATGGCATCTTTCACATGGGCAACCTATTACCGGTATGCCATGGCTTGTACCTGTCCCTAAGAATGTAACCTTAATCAATTCTTAAGTCCCTCAATGAACTCTTTGCCTTCACCTTGAAAAAAGTCCTTAGCACTTCCAAGTCCGCTCTTGATATATGCCTTAGCACTATCAGTAAGCTTTCTGCCGCTTTCGCTTTTGAGATACTCATTTGCAGTAACTCCTGCTTTTTTAGCAGCGCTTTGTATTGCCTCTGCTATCTCTTTGCCATCAACGGAACCAAGAAATTCATTGATTTCTTCGATAGCCTCTCCATCTGTTTTGATAATCTCTTCTTTGATATCCTGACCTTTCTCTTTTATAGGCTCTGCATATTCATTGCTGTTTGAGAAATAAAAAAATTTCATTGATACATCTGGCATGAATAGGAAGATTGCAAAGAAAGCAATCAACGATATGAAGAATACAGCTACAAAACCTCCGAAGAAGCCACCTTTCTTAAACACTTATATATCCTAGAACAAGTTAAATAGCAATGAAACAGCTACCTTTGTCTTACTCCATTCTGGGGCAAGATTAAGATCCTTTCCTATAGTTCCTGAAGTTGGAACATATGCAGATACATTGAGGCCAAGACTTGAGAAGTTAACACCAAATGATGCATGCCACTTAACGCCCATAGACTTGAATATGTTACTGAAGTCATCTGACTTATAGTCATTGAATGTCCAACCATCTTCTTTACTGTGTCTGAAATCAATACCGAATGCTGGACCGATTGCAAACTCAATAGGCCCTTGAACTAAGCGAAGATTAACGCCAGCTAATGTAGCTGCGGAGAATGACTTCTGGAAATCTGTTCCAATAGTTGCTAATGCCTTAATCTGGACATATGGAACATTGAGTCTTAAATCAGCCCCAACGCCGAAGTCGTTATATGTATGCTTATCACCGATTTCGCTGATATCATTCTTATAGGTTACTGTTGGTCCAAGCTGGAGAACAGATGCGGAGAGTGCTGCTAGTGAAACAGCTACAACCAAGAGCAAAGCTATTGCTTTCTTCATTTTCATTCCTCTTCTATCATTTGTGCATCTTCAAGCCATAGAGCTGAAGAGCTATCCGACGGCATTCTCCAATCAGATCTTGGAGAAAGGGAAATAGTTCCGACCTTAGGTCCATCAGGCAAGCAGCTTCTCTTGAACTGCTGTGCGAAGAACCTTTTTGTAAATATTATAAGCCAATGGCGTATAATGCAAGATGAGTAGACTCCATTAAAGGCAATCTTTGCAATACGGTAGATCTTATGAGGAGGAAATGCATGACGCACGAAATAATACAAGAAGAAGTCATGTAGCTCATATGGACCTACTATATCCTCTGTCTTCTGGCTTATCTCTCCATCTTTAGCGGGTAGAAGCTCTGGAGAGACCGGAGTTGCTAGAATATCCATAAGAACAGAATATACGCTTTTGTCTTTAAGTGCTTCATATTCGACTAGATAGCGCACAAGAGTCTTAGGCACAGATGAGTTGACGCCATACATTGACATATGGTCTCCATTGTATGTAGCCCATCCAAGTGCCAGCTCAGATAGATCACCAGTACCTATTACTAGTCCACCATATTTATTAGCAATATCCATTAATACCTGAGTTCTTTCTCTTGCCTGGCAATTCTCATATGTTACTGATAAATCTTCTTTATCGTGTCCAATATCCTCAAAATGCTGCAATACACTTTTTGTTATATTGACTTCCTTGAATGTTACGCCCAGCGCATTAGCAAGGCACTCGGCATTGCTCTTTGTTCTCTTTGTAGTACCAAAGCATGGCATTGTGATTGCTATGATATCTTCTCTGGATCTAGCGAGCATATCAAATGCACGAACCGTAACGAGCATAGCTAAAGTAGAATCAAGCCCACCAGATAGTCCTATAACTGCACATTTTGCATTTGTGTGTGCAATTCGCTTCTTTAGGCCCAAAGCCTGGATTGAGAGAATCTTCTCGCATCGCTCCTCTCTCTCTTTTTCATTGCTAGGAACAAAGGGACGTGGATCAAAATATCTAGAAAGCTCTACATCGTGCTCTTTGTTATCGTATTCGATGACATCATATGATGCAGCAATTTCTGAGCTATCTGGATAGGTTGTCGTCCTGCTTCTCTCATATGAAAGCTTATCACTATCGATCTCACTTATCACTAAAGAACCATAAGTATAATTAGATGATGCCAGTATGGTTCCATTCTCAGCTATGATATCAGAGCCGGTGAATACCATGTCCGTTGTTGACTCTCCCTCCCCGGCATCAGCATAAGCATAAGCTGCTATAAGACGTGATGAGTGGCTGGAGATCAATGACTTTCTATACTCTTCTTTTCCTATAAGCTCATCAGATGCTGATAGATTTACAATGAGGGTAGCGCCATTTATTGCGTGCTTCACGCTTGGAGGCTCAGGGACCCACAAATCTTCGCATATCTCAGCTGCAACCAATAAGGTATCTGGATAGCATGGCTTGAATAGTAGCTTATTACCAAGAGGAACCTCTACATCCCCAAGTAAATCTACATAGATATTTTCTTCTGGACATGGAGTAAACCATCGTCTTTCATAGAACTCGCCATAATTTGGAATATTCTTCTTTGCAACGAGTGCAAGTATATTTCCACCAGATAGAACAGCTGCAACATTATAGAGTTTTCCATCTGTTTTATATGGAAGACCTACGAATACAAGCATATCTGAAGACGAGGTTTCTCTCTTTATTCGCGCAAGGCCCTTCAATGCATTATCCAGAAGAACCTTCTGGAAAAAAAGATCAGATGAAGTGTATCCTGTTATAGATAGCTCTGGAAAAACAAGAATATCTACATTCTTAGCCAAAGCTTCCTTATATAATCTAATGATTTCGTCTGTATTATACTCAGTATCAGCAACCTTAAGTCTTGGTGTTGCTGCTGCAACCTTGGTAAATCCGTCTTTCATACCTTATATATTAGCCTTATTCAGGAAAAGCTAGAAGTTCAATTCATATAATTCGAATAGAGGAATATCATCATATCCTCTATCTAAATCATAAGCGCCAACAAGCTTAAAGCCATATCTCATATACAAAGCAGCTGCAGGAGTGTTTCCAGGAACTACATCCAATCTTAATCCCTTATAGCCATCAGCTTTAGCTTTATCGATGATATACTCAGCCATAAAGCTACCAACCCCCTTATGCTTTATTGATTGGTCAACTGCAAGAGTATGGATAACCTCATACTCACCAATTTTAAGATTTCTTGACCAATTGCCTTTCTCATAGCTTCCCTGGGGATCATCGTTCAAAACAAAGGCTCCGGCTATCCTATCATCAGACATACATGCATATTGCTGATTTCTATTTATTGCACCTTCTATGGAAGTCCTGCAGGGATACTCTTTAGACCACCTTGGATAATTAACATTAGCTATAAGATAATCAACAATCCTGTCGTAGAACTCTGTAAGCGCATCAAGATATGTATAATCACATTTGATAATTTTCATGAAATTCTTTTAAACCAAATTAGAAAATCAATCAACGTGAAATTCAGATCATTCTTATTAGATTCTAAAATAGGAATATTAGGATAAATAAATACCCTCTCTTATCTCTAAGGGAGGGCATCTGGGATTAGTTGATCTTTATCTCT
>CAVHSB010000043.1:0-14726 GCA_963638635.1 Flexilinea sp. | reverse complement strand
GCCGTTGTATGTAACTTAGGTACAGCTAATGCGATTTTTGAGGCAGTAGTACTTCATAAGCCTTTATTTGAGCGTGTTGTTACTATCTCTGGTGAAGCTATAAATAATCCCGTTAATGTGATTGCCCCTATTGGCACTAAGATCAGTACCCTGATTTCATATGCAGGTGGCTATAAGGATAATCTATATGAATTAGTATCCGGTGGTCCTATGATGGGCTTTGCTTTCAGCGATGAGGATACTCCTATCGTTAAGGGCACAAGCGGAATATTAGCTCTTCCTTTGCTCGATGACTCTAAGACTTTTCCTTGTGTGTCTTGTGGAAAGTGCACAGCTCATTGCCCAATGGGCTTACAGCCTAACAAGATGTTCAGAAATATTAAAAACGGAAAATACCAGGAAGCTATGGAGCTTGGATTAATGGATTGCAAGGAATGTGGCTGCTGTGCATTCTCGTGTCCATCACATATTCCACTCGTTCAGGGCTTTAAGCTTGGTAAGAAACTCGGGAGGAAGAAATGAAAGTAGTTAAAACCAGCCCGCATGTGCATTCAGCCCTATCAACAGATAAGGCAATGCTATTTGTTATCATTGCACTCCTTCCATCTTGTCTATGGGGCATTGTGATATTCGGCTTTAAAGCTCTCATAACAGTATTGGTATCTATAGCTGCTGCTGTTTTGACAGAGTATTTGCTTGGACTGATATATAAGGAGAAGACACTATCTGATCTATCTGCTGTAGTCACTGGCTTATTAATCGGCATGAATATGCCTCCAGCTATCAATCCATTGATTCCAGTACTTGCATCAGCTTTTGCGATTGCTGTAGTTAAGTGGACCTTCGGAGGTCTTGGATGCAATTGGATGAACCCTGCTCTGGCAGGACGTGTATTCGTATTCTTCTCATTCTCAAAGCAGATGGGACAGTTTGTTCTTCCTTGGACGCTGAAGATTGATGCCGTTTCAAGTGCAACTCCGCTTTCTGCAATGAAGACTGCTATGAATGGCGGTACGCTTGGCAGAAGCTATGAGCTTATTTCAAATCCAGCTTCTGACTTTGCTTATTCTATAGCATCAAAGCTGCATATATCTCCATATGCTGTGGATGGCTTTTTCGGAAACAGTGCAGGCTGTATTGGAGAGGTGAGTGCTATTCTTTTGATTGCAGGTGGTATCTTCCTTCTATGCATGCATGTAATAACATGGAGAATACCTGTGGTATTCATTTCGTCCTTTGCGCTCCTTGCATGGGCCTTTGGTGGTATTCCATATGGCCTTGGTGCATTCCATGGTGAGATTCTCGTTCCTGTTTTCTCTGGGGGCTTGATGCTTGGTGCTATATTTATGGCAACAGATTGGGTAACAACTCCTACAACAGCTAAGGGAGAGGTCATATTCGCACTTGGATGTGGCATTCTTACATTCCTTATTCGTTACTTCGGTGCACTTCCAGAGGGTGTTTCACTTGCGATAATCCTTATGAATATCGTAACACCTACAATCGACAGATATGTAAAACCTAAGAAGTTCGGATATGTAAAGCCTGAGAAGAAGAAGGAGGCAAAGTGATGAAGACTTATATTAAGACAGCTTTGATTCTCTTCATTATCTGCGGTGTTTGTACAGCCTTGTGTGCGCTTGTTAACTCTGTAACAGCTCCAGTAATTGCACAGGCTGATAATGCTAATAGAGATAATGCGCTTCTATCTGTTTCTGCTCCATACAGCCCAGGAAAGAGCGAGACTGTAAATAGCGGTAGAGTTGTAAGCAGAACAGAGCTTTATGATGGCTCTGCGCTTATTGGTTATGTTCTTGATCTCAAGACAAAGGGCTATGGTGGCGATATTTCTCTTATCTCTGCATATAGACTTGATGGATCAATCATTGGATCTAAGGTTGTCAGCGATAGCGAGACAGCTGGTCTTGGCAAGAAGAGCGAAGAGGCTTGGTATATGGAGATGTTTGAAGGAAAGGGCAGCACTACTCCTGTTCCTACATCTAAGAACATGTTAAGAAGCGAGGACAGCGATGCCGTATCTGGTGCGAGTGTGACCTTCCAGGGGATATCTGCAGCACTCAAGGAAGGCAGTGATTATGTTAAAGAGATAGGAGGCCAGAAATGAGTCATAAGAGTGAGCTTACTAAGGGTATTTTCAAAGAGAACCCTATCTTTATAATCATGCTTGGAATGTGTCCGACACTCGGTGTTTCTACTCAGGTATCTAATGCACTTGGCATGGGTGCTGGCGTTCTATTCGTATTGTTCTTCTCCAATATATTCATCTCATTATTGAAGAATGTTATTCCGGATTCAATCAGAATTCCTGGCTACATCGTTATAATTGCATCCTTCGTAACAATCGTCGAGATGGTTATGCATGCATTTGTTCCTGCTGTATATTCAGCGCTTGGAATCTACCTTCCTTTGATTGTAGTAAATTGCATTATCCTAGGCCGTGCCGAAGCATTTGCAAATAAGAATAGCGTGTTTGATTCTGCTTTAGATGCTATTGGAATGGGAGTGGGATTCACTCTTGGCCTGACTCTTATAGCTTTGATAAGAGAGGTAATCGGAGCTGGAACTATAACATTATTCCCTGTTGGCAATTGGAATGGCGTAATAACTCTTGGTCGCTATGCAGACTCTCCTATAAGAGTCCTGACATTCCCGGCTGGTGCTCTTCTTCTGATGGGCTATCTAAAGGCATTCTTCAATTGGAAGAGCAAGAAGAGTGCAGAAAAGGAGAGTAAGTGATGAGCTATCTAGGTATTTTAGTTACATATATATTCGTATCTAACTTTATTCTCTCCCAATTCATGGGCCTGTGTCCTTTCCTTGGTGTATCAAAAAACAGCGAAAGCGCAATAGGCATGGGAGTTGCAGTAACATTCGTAACAGGTGTTGCATCTGTAGTATGCTGGGCAGCTTATCATCTGCTGCTTGTTCCGTTTGCTTTAGAGTATTTGAAGACTATCGTATTTATTTTGATTATCGCAGCTCTGGTTCAGCTTGTTGAGATGGTGATTAAGAAGATGAGCCCTGCTCTCTACAAGGCACTTGGTATCTATCTTCCTCTCATTACTACAAACTGTGCAGTTTTAGGTATTGCTATAATAAATATAGATAATGGATACAATCTTCTCGAATCCTTCTTCGCTGGCTTAGCTGCTGGTTTAGGCTTCACTATGGCTATCGTATTGATGGCTAACATAAGAGAGAAGCTTGAAATGACACCAGTTAGAAAGTCCTTCAGAGGAGTGCCTATTGCATTCATTTCTGCAGGTCTTATGGCACTTGCATTCATGGCATTTGATAAGAACCTTGTTTCAAATCTAGGATTGGTATAAGGAGAGGATTATGAGTATTTTAATTGCATTTATTATTGTATCTGTACTTGGTCTTCTCTTAGGGCTTGGACTTGCAATAGCTGAGAAGAGACTCAGCGTTGAGCAGGATAAGAAGCTTGCAGAATTAATAGAGAATATGCCAGGTGCTAATTGCGGTGGCTGTGGCTTTGCAGGGTGCTCTTCATATGCTGAGGCTGTATATACAGGTAAGGCTGAGGCGGGGCTGTGCTCTCCAGGAGGAGATGCTCTTGCCAAGAAGATGGCTGAGATTCTCGGAATAGAGGTTAAAGTAAAAGAGAGAATGGTTGCTTTTATCCATTGCTCAGGATCCTTATCTGCAACTAAGATCGACTATGAGTATAAGGGTATTGAGGATTGTAATGCGGCTGCACTTCTAGAGGGAGGCCCTATGGGCTGCAAGGAGGGCTGTCTGCATCTCGGATCCTGTATTGCAGTATGCCCAGTTGGTGCTATATCTAGAGACGAAGATGGCAGGGTTACAGTAGATAGAGAAAAGTGCATAGGCTGTGGCAAATGTACTACTGTATGCCCGAATGGAGTTGTAAAGCTTGTGCCTTATAGTGCATCTTATATTGTAGCTTGCAATAATCATTTACCTGGTGGTAAGGTTAAGAAGATATGCGAGAGCGGATGCATCGGCTGTAAAATATGCCAGTTGAAGGTTGAAAACTCTCCGTTTATCGTAGAGAATTTCCTATCTGGAAATGATTATTCAAAGGATCAGACTAGTGCAGATAAGGCTATGGAGCTTTGTCCTCAGAAGTCTATCAAGAAGGTGTGAGTGAAGATAGCATTTGGCTTATATACAGAGATATCTCCTTCTTCTCCAGTGCCCGCTTATTCCCGGGCACTATCGTTCATATATGAGCCGCTCCTGGCTTTTTTATATAACAATCCTGATCATAAGGTATCTCTATATCAATCAAGTGCTATGATGAAGCATATTTTCTCTCAGCGTACTGACATAAGATCATTGATGGTGACATTGGCTAAGAGAGGTAATATAGAATTCATATCCGGTTCTTATTCTCAGTCCATTTTATCTCTATTGCCTCCAAAGGATAGGCTTACACAGATAGAGAGAATGAATAGCATGATTCGTCATGACTATGGTACGACTGCTAAAACTGCGTTCTTCTATGGCCAAATCTGGGCTCCTTTATATATTTCTGCGATGAAGAATGCACTTATAGACAATGTCGTGATATCTGGCTACAAGGCTACTAGCAAGGAGAGCATTGCTAAAGAGAGCTTTGTAATGAATGAGCTTGGTAAGCGCGTCAATGTCTATATAATTGATGAAAGAGCATCAAGACTAGTCTCTGAGTATGCGCAAGGCGAGCTCAAGTCTGAGGAGCTTTTAGCGGGGCTTTTAGATATTGTAAGCAATAATGAGAAGGATATAGTAATATTCTTGAATGCTGATCAATTGCTTGAAGGCGCTAGCAGAAACAGCGAAGAAGATAAGCTTGGCTATCTTATTACTTCATTTCTGAAGAGTCAGAAGGAGAAGCTTATCCTGCTAGATGATCTCAAGATAAATAAGCTAGGCTATCTGGATTCAGGCTGGTATTCAAAGGATGCTTATGCTAGTGGTCTCTCTTCATTTAATGATATTTTTGTGAGAAATGAAAACTTCAGATATCTTTTCAATAGATATATATCTCTAGCTGAGGGATCTCAGGGCGGAAGAGGCAATAAATATACCAAGAAGGAAATCACAAGGTATCTATTCAGTATTGGCACTGGGCCTCTGTTTATTCATGATGCACTATGCACTCCGCTTCGTAGCTCTGCTCGTCGTCAATTCTGGAGCAATATAATAGATGCTGAAGAGTGTGCCTTCAGAGATACAGAATCTACAATGTACAAGGAGTATGATTTAGAGGAATGTGGAGAGAATTGCTATTTTGCGTCAAATAAGGATTATATAGCTGTAATATCTCCGCTAGGAGCTGCTGTAACAGAATTTGATTACAAGCGTTTCTCAATCAATATTTTTGATACCAGGGTTCCATTTGCTAAGGAGTTTGATAATGTCAGATTAAAAAAGAGCTTTTCAGATACCATCATAATTGATGGCAAGAAATATTCGACTGATGGAATGTTATTTGATGCAGAGGTTGTAGATAAGAAAAGAAGCGAATATCTGTTTACACTATCTGATGAGGATCTTCCATTTACAATAATAAAGCACTATAAGCTCAGAAGCTCAACATTCATTCTGGATGTTACTTTGATAAGCGCAGATGGTGAGATGCTCTCGGGCGAATACCAGAGCGAGGTCTATCTTGAAGGCATTGGTTTTGAGCTTGTTGGATCTGAGATGAAGAGGCTGATGCTAACAGATAAGAGAGTAAGCGCAAAGACTGTCAAGTTCAGCTCCGCTGTTCCTTCTATGCAAGCAGTTTTTTCATCTACCTCTCAATTCACACTTGAAGAGGAGCCTGTATGGCAAGGACAATATACTTCTGTACAATATGAAGAGTTCTGCTTATATAAGAGACTGAGATTCTCATTTCCGCTTTCAAGCGACAGCTCAACAAGTACATTCCGCTTAGTGCTAAGAGCCTCAGAGCTACAGAGATAATTTTAAGGAGTTAAATATGTTTATTGAAAATAAAGCAAGATTTGAAGATATAAAAGAAGAAGCCTACCAAGTATGGAGGCGTCTTTGACGAGGCTCATACAGAGGATAAGATAAAAGCCATTGAAGAGGCTACTAATGCTCCAGATTTCTGGAATGATAAGGATAAGGCTGAGAAGACCTTCTCAGAGCTTAATGCTTTGAAGGATAGCTACTATCCATGGAAGGAGATCATTGGCGAGATTGATGAGCTAGGTGAGCTTATTGAGCTATATTCATCAGAGGATGATGAGGCATTGCGCTTAGAGCTTGAGAGCCAGATAAACACACTTGATGAGAAGTTCAAGCCATTGAAGATCAAGACGCTACTAGATGGAAAGCTTGATAAGAACAATGTGTTCCTATCTATTCATTCAGGTGCAGGTGGTACTGAGGCATCAGATTGGGCTCAGATGCTCATGAGAATGTATACACGCTGGGCAGAGCGTCATGGTTTTAAGTGTGAGCTGTTGGATATGGAAGAGAATGAGGGAGGCATTAAGAGCGTAACTCTTAAAATCTCTGGTGCATATGCTTATGGATATCTAAAGGGGGAGGCTGGAGTTCATCGCCTTGTTAGAATTTCTCCATTTGATGCAGCTAAGCGTCGTCATACATCCTTCTCATCTGTCTATGCATCGGCAGAGGTCGATGATGATATCGAGATAGATATCAAGCCTGAGGATTATAGACTTGATACATATAGAGCAGGTGGCGCAGGTGGACAGCATGTAAACAAGACTGATTCAGCTGTAAGAATCACGCACTATGCAACTGGTATCGTAGTTCAATGTCAGAACGAGAGAAGCCAATACATGAATAAGGATGTAGCCTTCAAGATGCTCAGAGCAAAGCTCTATGAGTACTATCAGAGGGAGAGAGAGAAGGAAAAGGAGAAGGATGCTATTGCTAAGAGTGATATCTCCTGGGGCAACCAGATCAGGAGCTATGTCTTCCAGCCCTATACTCTCGTAAAGGACCATCGTACTAATTATAGTACTGGAAATATAATAGCTGTAATGGATGGCGAGATAGATGACTTCATTGAAAGCTGGCTTCATTTCCAGAAAGAGAATTAATCTCTTAGTACTGTTTATTTTTGTTTTTCTGCTGCGCTTAGGTGCAGCAGATATTAACATCGCTATAGCATCAGATAGCGATGAGCTTTTGACATTTCTATCATCCTCATTGATTGCCTTTGGCGATAAGGCAGATAGCACCTATGCTCTTAATATCTATGATGAGAGAGTAAGGCGAGAGGCTGATATTACATTCGAAAAGGATATCGATAAAGCACTTCAAAGTGAGAGTGATTTAAGCAAAGTAACAAAGAAATCTGAGATTGCGAGCGTCTCCTCACTCGATATAAAAATCAAGGATGTCTCATTTACAGATAAGGACAAGGAGTATTTAAGAGCTGGCGATGAATATGCATATAGCTATTTTAAGGCTAAAGAAGGCTTAGATATGATTCTTTATCTTAAGAGCGAGACAATAGATGGTATCAGCTTCATATCTCTGCTTCTTGATGGTAGATCAATCAGAGAAGGCGTGTATTTGAGAGAGTTATTTAAGGACGAAGAGCGTGAGATGCTTATTGCACTTCTTCCTTATTTCAAATCAGATGAGTATAAGCTCTATGAGCTTGTTTTCCCATCAAAGAGCGCTATCCATGCAGATGGTGTTACTCTTAGCGAGAATGTCTCCTTCATAGCACTTAAGAAGGGCATGCATACGTTCTCTATCACAAATCCAGACTACGAAGATGCAGCCTTTGAGATTGAAGCAGGAGATGATAGCATAATATCCTTTGAGCTATCCCCTCTTGAAAGCAATGTGCTTTTTGTGAGGACTACGCCATATGATGCCTTACTCACATATCAGGGAAATAGGCTAGAGAGTCATCTCATAAGGGATTCTGTACCTCCATTCTCTTTGACTCTATCCATGCCTGGCTTTGCATTCTATTCCTTTGAATCAAGAAAGAATATAAGGACGATGAATCTTACTATGAAGCCAGAGTGGATGGAGAATGGTGAATACCTAAAAAGAGAGAAGGATGAATTCTATGCATCCTTGTTCACGACTCTTCTTTCCTTTGGCGCTTCTGTTGGCTCAAAAGCTCTTCAGAATATATATTCAGAGCATGATTTTGGTCCAATGGATGTTGTTTTTACAGGCGTAAGCTTAGTATCATTAATGTATATGATTGACTCAATGTTCGGCTATTACAATAGTGCGAAATATGGTCTTTAGGAGAATAAATGGCATTTTTCAAGAAAATAGGCGAGAAGATAAAGACTCTTTTCACCAGCTCTAAGATAGACGATGAATTCTTTGAAAATCTTGAGGATACTCTAATTGAAGCAGATCTTGGATCAAAGCTTACATTAGAGGTCGTTGAGGCATTGAGAGAAGAAGCTAAGAGTGAGAAGCTTAGGGATACAGCAGAGCTTCAGCTGAAGATGAAGGAGATACTAAGCAAGTATATCTTTCCAGCGTCCTTTGATATTCCAAAGGATTCTCTTTCTGTATTCATGGTTCTAGGTGTTAATGGTGTTGGTAAGACTACAACTATTGCCAAAATGAGCAAATACTACACAAGAAATGGCCAGAAGGTGCTGCTGGCAGCTGCAGATACCTTCAGAGCTGCGGCAGTAGATCAGCTTGAGATACATGCAGATAGGCTTAATATGAGAATCGTAAAGCAGCAGATGGGCTCAGATCCTGGAGCTGTGATATTTGATGCAATAACATCTGCTCAGGCTCATGGAGATAGTCTAATAATTGCAGATACTGCAGGCAGGATGCACAATAAAGAGAATCTTATGAAAGAGCTCAAGAAGATGGATAAGATCATCAAGGCTAAGAATGTGAATCCAGAGCAATACCATAAGATCCTCGTAATAGATGCTACAACAGGCCAGAATGGTCTAAGCCAAGCAATGCTCTTTAACGAGGCTGTGAAGCTTGATGCTATAGTTCTTACAAAATACGACTCAGCAGCTAAGGGCGGTGCACTGCTTCAAATCGGTAAGCTGTTGAATCTGCCGGTTCTCTTTGTATGTACCGGTGAAGGCTATGATGATATTCATCCATTTGATAAGGATGAATATCTTGACTCTCTCTTAGGTCTATGAGAAAGGTTATCTTCTTTTTATCGGTCTATGCATTTTATATAAGTTTTGCATACAGTGCTGTTTATAGAAGCAATGCACTAGGACAAAGCTTTGAAAGTGTGGATGAGATAAAAGAAGATGGCTGGTATCTTTCAAGGAATGGAGAATCAGAGGCTCTTTATTATAATGGAGAGCTTCAGGAAGAAAGAACTAAGAATGCAAGAGAAGAGAGAGTCGCTAGAAGCGACGGAAGTCAGAGATTAGTTACTTATAGCGAGGATGGACTTATAAGGGACATTACAGAGATTGATGGCAATAATGAGTCTAAGTATTCTCTTATCTTTGAAAACGGAAAGCTAAAGGGCTATGACTATAGCGAGAATGGAGAGCTTTTAAAGCACGTTGAGTACGTATCCTTCGATAACAGGCTTATGGCGTTAAAGGGTGATGAGAGAGCTATATTCGCATCAGATTTCTATTCATATACGATGGATGGGGAGGATGTCATTCTCAGAGAAAGCAATGATGGCATAGAGGTCTTAGAGAAGAATGAGAATGGTCTTTTCATAGAGACTATCACTAAAGATGATGAAGAGCTTGTAAGATACTATGACGATAGTATGCATTTAGTAAGTGAGATAGCCCCAAATAAATCCATTTACTATAGCTATATTGATGGAACATTATCTGAGATCCGTACAGTAAGTGGAAATAGTGAGAGCATCGAAATCTATGAAGATGGGAAGCTTTCAAATACGCAATTTCTTGAAAATGGCATAATGAGCAGAGAGAGAAGAGTTCTTTTAGATGGGAATATTGAGGATATAAGATATCTAAACGGGATAGCCAGATATAGGTTCCTATACGCTCCTGATGGCATGAAGCTGCTAGAGGCTGAGGCACTATGAGAGAGCTTATACTTCGCTATGCATTCTCACGCTCTGATGGGCACAGAGCAAGAGTAATAAGAATAATTATCACTTTGACGCTATCTCTTCTTGTTTTAGTAGCTGTCTTGGCTATTATGGACTACCTTCAAGGAAGCAGATTTGAGGATATAAAGAATGTAAGATCCTTTTCTGTTGTTGTCGATGGTGATGAAAGGGAGTATCTTAAGTCGCTATATCCAGATGCAGATATCTTCATATATGGTGAGGGCGAGGCCTTGATTGAAGGCAGAGCCTATCTTGTAAGATTCATCGATGATGAGTATGATGGCGGCCTCAGATTTCTAAAGGGAGATAGCTCATCCCTTGTTATTCCCTATTCGCTATATCGAGGATATAGAAGGGATGACTACAGCGTTACTATGATGATGAGCGGTAAAAGCGGCAGGAGACTTCCAAAGACTGAAGAAATCAATATAAGCGGCATCTACTCTACATCCCTTGGGCAGGAATTTGACTCTCTCTATGTATTCATGCCCCTTTCACTATATGAAGGAGCTGTAAAGACTGCATTGAAGGGCGACGTCGATCTATCTAAGATAGAGGATATTCAATATACGACCTGGAAGGATAGCGAGTCATCTCTTTATTCTGCTTTCATTCTAGAGAAGACTATGATGTACTCTGTGATTTCTCTTTTATTTGTCATAATATTAGTCTCAGAAAGGCAATCAGTCTCTATATTCTTCAGGTCTAAAGAGAAGGAGAGAGCAGAGCTAATTGTGCTTGGAATGGAAAGAAGGAAGGCCAGCAGTGTCTTCATTATGTCATTCATGGCTATAACGATAATATCTATTGCTTTAGCATTCATTCTCTCCCTTTTATTGCTGCCAATGCTTGAGCATATAATTTCACTATTCATATTCGGAGATGTTTCTCTGTCTATTCCATATGGAGGATTTGCTGTTTTCTCTTTTATCTCACTTTTCATAACCTATTTATTTACGCTCTTTGAGACAGCTAAAGAGAAGAAGAAGGATCTTATGGAGGTCATTCATGGATGATGTAGTTCTGAATTTAGAGCATATAAGAAAGGTATTTCCATCTCCATCAGGAGATGCTCTTGAAATACTCAAGGATATTAATCTTGAAGTGAGAAGAGGTGAGGCTGTATCTATTGTAGGACAGAGCGGATCCGGAAAGTCAACGCTATTATCTATAGCAGCGCTATTATTATCTCATGATGGTGGCAATGTTCTATATAATGATAGAGACATAGCAAATCTAAATGAAAAGGAGATAGCAGGAATAAGATCTAAATCCATGGGCTTTGTCTTTCAGTCATCTCTTCTTCTTGAAGATTTCTCCGCACTTGAGAATGTTGCTATGCCTTTGATGATCCAGAGGCATGATAAAAAGAGCGCTTTCAAGAAAGCTATGGAGTATCTTTCATTGATGGGGCTAGAGAATAGAGCCTCTCATAGGCCTAAGGAGCTATCTGGAGGAGAGCGACAGCGTGTTGCTATTGCAAGGGCCCTGGTAACAGCACCTGATATAATATTTGCAGATGAGCCAACAGGCGCACTTGATGAGTCTAGTGCTTCCAATGTTGAGTCTCTGCTGTTGAACGCTATAAAGGATAAGAATCTTTCAATGCTTTTAGTAACCCATAATCTTTCATTTGCGAAGAAGTGCGATAGATGCCTAATTCTTAAATCCGGAGTTTTACTGAGTGATGAATAGCGCATATCGACTCTATATCAAGAGAAAGCTAGGTTTCGGCAATTCACTCAAATATAAGATAAGTGCACTTCTTCCAATATTGATAGTGCTTTTGATTACTATGATTCTTGTCTTCTCTCTTATATTCATTACATCAATATCTGCTGCTATAGAGAAGGCTATAATCTATCTAGGTTCTGGGGAGATATATTCTAAAGAGGATATCTCCGATAAGGATTTCATTAAGACCTCTTATCCTGTTAAGAATGGTCAGGGCATAATCTATGGAGAGAATGGTGAGAGCCTTGTGTATATAAAAGGCGTAGAGAGCTCTTACTTTGATGATGATAGAATGGCTGTATTCCATATTGCTGATGCACCATTAGAGAAGAACTCGATAATAATTTCAGAGTCTCTTTCATCTGCTCTTTCTCTTAATCCTGGTGACAAGCTGACTCTTCTTCTCTATGAGAGCGATAAGGGCAGAGCCCGACCTTATCTTATGACTGTCTCTGCAGTGTTTGATAGCGGCTATAAGGAGCTTGAGAAATATCTTGCATTTGTAGATATTTCAATGCTTGAAAGTGCAGGCGTGGGCTATGAATCAACATTAAGGTCCGGCTTTAATACTGAGTCTGCTATAATAGAGCTTTCATTAGAAGGAATACATGCAGAGAGCTATAAGATGCTTTATTCTTCTATATACCAGAATGTTAGATCTTCAGTCTCTGTTCTATATGTCATATTCGGAGCCATTGCGATACTAGCTGCATTCTTCTCAAGCGATGCTGCAAGAGTATATATAGATAGGGATAAGAAGGATATTGGAGCAATGCTGCTTCTAGGTACATCTCATAATGCTCTCAGAAGGATTTATCTTAGAATAACAGTATGCTATATATTCATAGCAGCTCTTCTTGGCTCTGTATTTGGTATTCTCTTATCGCTCAGGATTCCATCTCTTATATCATTCATAGCAAGAGAGCATAGTGCATTCCTGGATTATTATATAAAGGAGTTCTCGATAATAATCCCATATAGCTCTTTATTCTTCATTGTTTTGATAGTAGTGGCAGTATCTGCCATTTCGCTTATTATATCTCTTGGTCGACTACTTCCAAGAGATATCGATAGTCTTGTAAAAGGCGAATAAGAGGAATAGTATAGCAAAGTGAATCTAGAAGTTTTTTCTCTTGGTACAAGCGGAATGATGCCGCTTCCTGGTCGTTTTCTTACTTCAGCGCTAGTCAGAAGAGACGGTGAGCTATTCCTATTTGATTGTGGCGAAGGCACTCAGGTGTCACTTAAGATGCTGAATCTGAAATGGAAGAAGATATCTGCTATCTTTATCTCTCATATGCATGCAGACCATGTAACTGGTCTTCCTGGGCTATTGATGCTGTCAAGTCAGGTTGAGCGCGAGGATCCATTATATATCTATGGCCCACAGAAGCTTGTTGAGTATGTTGATGCATCTAGAAAGATCCTTGATATGTACATTAACTATGAGATCATAGTTGTCCCAGTCAAAGAGGGCGAGATATATAGAGGTGAGGATTTTTCAATAAATGCCTTTTCTTTAATTCATACTAAGCCATGCTTTGGCTATTCCTTAGTTGAAGATAAGCGTAAGGGAGAGTTCTTTCCTGATAAGGCCATCTCTTTAGGTGTTCCTAAGGGGAGACTATGGGGAGAATTGCAAAGAGGAGAGAAGGTAGCTCTAGATGATGGTAGAGTAATAGACAGCTCTATGGTCATGGGTGGAGCAAGAGAGGGACGTAAGTTCAGCTATATTACAGACTCTCTATATTTTCCGGAAATCTCAGATTTTGTTCATGACAGCGATATTCTATTCTGCGAAGGTATGTTTGAGGATGCTCTCAAGGAGAGTGCTCATGAGAAGAAGCATATGACAAGCACTGAGGCTGCAATGATTGCAAGGGATGGGTACTGCGATAAGCTATGTCTCCAGCATTATTCTCCGCGCTATAGCGATAGAGAGCTAAGAGTGCTCAAGGAGGAAGCTGATAGGATATTCCCGAACACTGTCTTGACTAGAGACAGGATGCAATTTGATATAGCACTAAAGGATTGATGAATAGAAAAGCCTCGGAACTCCGAGGCTTATTAGTTAGAATCTAGATGCTTCTTTTATAAGCGATTCTGCATTTATATCTCTACCGTTTAAGCTAGCTGTTCTCTTAGGCTGAAGATATTTGCCCTTTGCTTCTGCCTCTCCCTTTGAAAGGAATGGAAGAATTGCATAAAGCTTATTGTTCTCTTCAAATAGAAGTGTATCTTCACCATATGCATGCTTAACAGAATCTGCATTGAGCTTTGCTGTAGGCTTGAAGGCTGCAAGAGTGAGGTCATAGCCAAATTCTTTAGCAGATGTTATCTCTTCGCCAAGCGAACCTCTGAAGTCATATTCCTTAACCTCTGGTTCGTCTTTTACGATAACTTCCTTCTCGATTTCAACAGGCACTTCCTTGATGACTTCCTTCTCAACTTCAACAGGAACTTCCTTGATGACCTCAACAGGTACTTCTTTAATAACTTCCTTTATAACCTCGACAGGAACTTCTTTTACAACCTCTACTGTCTTGATTACATCAACAGGAACCTTAACCTCATAAGGCTCTGGAACTGTCTTAATGACTTCAACAGGCACCTCAACTTCTCTGATGACTACCTTCTCTTCATCTGGCTTAGAAACCTCTCTGACGACTTCGACAGGAACTTCCTTTATAACCTCAACAGGAACCTCTTTTACGACTTCCTTGATTACTTCAACCTCAACAGGTACGGTCTTCTCAACCTCGACAGGAACTTCCTTAATAACCTCAACAGGAACTTCCTTGATGACTTCTTTAACTTTCTCGACAGGAACTTCCTTGATGATTTCTCTTATCTCTGGAGGAATAGCTTTATCATAATCCAGGCTATCTCCATTGACTCTGCCTCTCTTCAGAGGATCATCAACAGGTGGTGTATATAGAGG
>CAVHSB010000042.1:8625-14978 GCA_963638635.1 Flexilinea sp. | reverse complement strand
AAGCTCTCCTCATTTCCGTTATGAAAGAGCTTTTCGCCATAGTCATCTGTGCATTTATATGGCAATGTGCTCTCAATTCTCAAAAAGAGATCTAATAGTCTTGATCCAGTCTTCTCAAGCGAGAAACTGTTGATTGTCCTTTTAAAAAGAAGAGATTCCTTGATAGGTCCCTCTGCATCAATTACAGCAGACATTCTTTTGAAAAGCTCTTCATCCATTGCGCCTGAGAGCAGCACCTCAGCTGACGTAGATATGATTTCTAGATTTGCAACCTTATATTCTTTTTTCTCAATCATAAGCTGATTATATGACAAAGGCATTCTTTCTTGTAGTTTTTATGTATTTGGTGCTTCTATCTATTTCATATTAGCAGGTTGATGCTATATTAAAGTCATAAATAAATACGGAGGTCTCTTATGGATGAGAATGAAGTAAAAGCAGAAGTACAGAATGAAGCTGTAAAAGAAACAGTAGTCAATGTACCACTAAATGAGAAAAAACAGAGCTATGGCGGTCTTTTCGCTTTGGCTTTGCTATCTATAGTACTTCCAGGTGTTATTGGAATTATCCTGGGAATCATAGCACTTGTTAAGAGCGTCAAGCTCAGAAAGAGCGTTGAAGACAACCTTGTTACAGCTTCCTTTGTAATGAGCATTGTTGGAATCGTTCTTAGCGTTCTTTCATTTGTTGCATGCATTATCGGTGCTGCTGTTATAGTAGCTATCGTAGAAGAGGTTGTTGATGAGCTTTATTATAGCTATCCGTCCTCAAGCCTATTCTGGTGCTTCTAGGATTTATTGAATTAAGATTATAGGGTCATGGCATATAAGCTATGGCCTTTTTGTTTGCAATAATGTTGCAAAATGTTGCACGTTTTTATTTGACACTGTTCATTTCTAGGGTAAAATTAGTTTAATACCACATTAGGAGTGAATAATGGCAGATTTAATGAGACCAGTACCTTTTACAGAACTCCTTGAAAGAATCGTTGGAGAGTTAAGTGCTCATGGTTCAGTTTTCGGAGTTGATAAGAAACAGTTCTATCACGATAAAGGGAATAAGAAGATAAAGGTTTTCACACAGGAGTGCTCAACTCCAGTTGGACCAGCAGCGGGGCCGCATTCACAGCTTGCTCAGAATATAATAACAAGCTATTTATGTGGAGCTAGATTCATAGAGCTCAAGACAGTTCAGATAATGGATCATCTTGAAATTGCTAAGCCATGTATTGATGCTAGAGATGAAGGCCATAATACAGAGTGGTCAACAGAGTATACATTAGAGAAGGCCTATGATGAGTATCTTAAGGCCTGGATTGTTCTTCATATAATCGAAGCAGCAATGAAGGAAGAGAAGATAAAGACTCCTTCCTTCATCTTCAATATGTCTGTTGGCTATAATCTTGATGGAATAAAGCAGCCAAAGATGCAGATTTATATCGACAGCATGATTGATGCAACTAAGAAGGCTGAGTTTAAAGAGTATATAGATGAGGCTAAGGCTATGCTCAAGGATGGGCTCTTTGAAGGTACTCCATGGGCAGGTAGAGAGGATCTTGCTTCTGAGACGCTAGATGTCATCAGTGCAAATATTTCACCATCAGTTACGATATCTACAATGCATGGATGCCCTCCGAAGGAGATTGAGGCCATATGTACATATATGCTTAGCGAAAAGCATCTTAATACCTTCGTTAAGCTCAATCCAACTCTTCTTGGCTATGATACAGTAAGAGGAATCCTTGATAGCTTAGGCTTTGATAAGGTAGTTCTTAAGAGAGAGTCCTTTGAGCATGATCTGCAGCTAGCAGATGCTAAGGCAATGCTTCATAGGCTTGTAGAGCTTGCAAAAGACAAGGGGCTTGGCTTTGGTGTTAAGCTCACTAATACACTTGGCAATGTCAATAATGGTGGAGTTCTTCCTGGGGACGAGCGTTATATGTCCGGCCGTGCTCTTCTTCCTATTTCTACAAGAGTTGCTCTTATTTTATCTGAAGAGTTTGACGGGAAGCTTCCTATCTCCTATTCAGGTGGTGCTAGCGCGCTCTCTATTGGCGATATCTTCAATGCAGGCATTCATCCTATAACAGTTGCAACAGATATGCTGAAGCCAGGTGGCTATGCGCGTCTTTCTCAAATGGCTGAGATCTTAAGAGGCCAGGGGAGTGGATGGAATAGCGAGGTTGTAGATATTTCAAAGCTCAAGGCTCTTATTGAGATAGCATCTAAGAGTGATGGTATTTCGTCAAAGGAGTGGAGAGGAAGCTACAAGGCAAAGGTAGGCGATGCTTTAGAGCTCTTTGATTGCTATGTAGCTCCTTGCGTTGCATCATGTCCTATTCATCAGCAGATTCCTGATTATATAGCTCTTGCAGCAGAGGGAAGGGAGGCAGAAGCTCTTGCTCTTATCTATATGGATAATGCACTTCCTAACATAACAGGATGGATCTGTGATCATCAATGCCAGAACCATTGCTCTAGATTGGATTATGAGGGACCTGTACAGATAAGGGAGGTGAAGAGACTTCTCGCTGAAGGATTCTTTGATGAATACAAGAAGGAGATCTGGGAAGGAAAGAAGGATAGCGGAGACGTTAAGGCTGCAATAATCGGTGCAGGCCCTGCAGGTCTTGCTGCTGCTTATTTCCTTGCAAGAGCAGGTATTGATGTAACAGTATTTGAAAAGGAAGAAAGAGCTGGTGGCGTTGTTGCCAATATTATTCCTGAGTTCAGAATTCCGCTAGAGGCTGTAGATAGGGATATAGCATTCATAGAAGAGCTTGGGGCTAAGTTCGTATTCAATGCTGAAAAGACTGTTACGGATCTAAAGCGTGAAGGCTATGAGTATGTCTTTGTATCTGTTGGTGCCGATAAATCAAATGATCCTGGCGTGAGCGGAAACGGAGAGAGAAAGAGCGCAATAAGATTCCTATACGAAGCAAAGCATGGAGAAGCTCCAAGGCTTGGCAAGGATGCTGTAATAGTAGGCGGTGGCAATACTGCAATGGATGCGGCTAGAATGGCTAAGCGTACTCAAGGCGTTGAGAATGTAAGCGTAGTATATAGAAGATCTATAGATGAGATGCCTGCAGATATCGAGGAGTATAGAATGGCTCTATCAGATGGAATAAAGTTCTATTTCCTCTCTAATCCTAAGGATCTTACAGATGGTGTGCTTACAGTAGCTCAGATGGAGCTTGGTGATGCAGATAGCTCAGGCAGAAGAAGACCTGTTGATACAGGACGTGTATTTACTCTTCCTTGTTCATACCTGATAAGCGCTATTGGCGAGAAGGCTGATCCAGAGCTTTTGAAGAGTCTTGGAGCCGAAGGCGATGATGTTTATATCATAGGAGATACAGCAACCGGTCCTTCAACTGTAGTAAGATGCATAAGAAGCGCAAGGGAGGCTGTCGAGAGTGTTATTGATAAGCTCTATGACAATGCAGAGGATGCAGAGCTTGAGGAAGATAACGCGCTTGAAGAGGCATGCGGTGGCAGGGATATCTCTGATGAGGAGCTTCTCGAGGCAGAGAATAGCTTCTTTGAGAATATAAGAGAGAAGAAGAGCAAGATTACTCTATCCCTGAAATCTGGAGATAAGGATTTCTTCAAGAGAGAGGCTTCAAGATGCAATGAGTGCTCTTATCTATGCAACAAGTGCGTTGAGGTATGTCCAAACCGTGCCAATGTTTCTCTTGATCTAAGAGATACTGGTCTATTTGATGATCCATTCCAGGTATTGCATCTCGATGCATATTGCAATGAGTGCGGTAACTGTGAGACTTTCTGTCCTCATGATGGTGGACCATACAAGAAGAAGTTCACGCTATTCTCAAGACCTGATGACTTTGAAAACAGCACTAACAGCGGCTTCCTAGTTGAGGATGATAGGGTGACTATCAGATTGGATGGAAAGGTAATCAAGGGCAGAGTTGGCTCTTCTGGTATCCTTGCAGATGTTCCAGATCAGGTAAAGGCTGTAATTGATGAGGTTTTCATCAGCTATCCATATCTTTTAGGGCCAGTTGAGGAGTAGGAATGATAACTGTAATAAAAAACGTAAGAATAATGCAGACAGAGTTGCCTTTTTCTGTTGAAGAAGGCATGGATGTAGTAATTGATGGATCTGTCATCAAAGCTGTTGGCAAGAATATAGCAGGCGACTATATAGCGGATAAGCTAATCGATGGTACAGATAAGACCTTGATTCCAGGAAATGTATGCTCTCATCATCACTACTATTCAGGACTCTCTAGAGGCATGCTTATAAGCGCTGGTCCTCAGACTGATTTCATACAGGTATTGAAGGAATGGTGGTGGAGGCTTGATAGAGGTCTTGATGAGGAGGCATGCTACTACTCATCCCTGATTTGCTCTATGGATGCTATAGCCAGTGGTACTACTACAGCTATAGATCATCATGCATCTCCTTCTTATATCAAGGGTTCGCTCTCTGCTATCGCAAGAGGTATGGAAGAGATTGGCATCAGAGGCTCTACATGCTATGAGATAACAGACAGAAATGGCGGAATGAAGGAAGTCGAGGCTGGAGTTGAGGAGAATATTAGATTCGCAGAAGAGGTAAGCGCAAGACGCAAGAGAGGCGATGCTGTGCTATGCGAGGCTATGATCGGAGGCCATGCTCCCTTCACTATTCCAGATGCTGGGCTAAAGATGATGAAGGACGCTGTCGACAAGACAGGAAGAGCAATGCATCTTCATGTTGCAGAGGATAAGTACGATGTAATCCATAGCCATCATATCTATGGAAAGGATATAGTAGACAGACTTGATGAGTTTGGTCTTCTTGATGAGAATACTCTTCTTGTTCATGGTGTTCATTTAAGCGAAAGCGAGGTTGATAAGCTCAATGAGAGAGGCTGCTTCCTAGCTCATAATGGCAGATCCAATATGAATAACCATATTGGCTATAACCATCAGCTTCCTCGCATCAAGAAGCTTGTGCTTGGTACAGATGGATGTGGTGGCAATATGTTTGAGGAAATAAAGATCTCATTCTTCAAGCATAAGGATGATGGCGGTCCATTCTGGCCCTCTGATTTTCTCTCTGCCTTGAACAGAGGAAACAGACTTGTTGAATCAAATTGGAAGGATGGAAGATGGGGAAGAGTTGAGGCTGGATATAAGGCAGACCTGGTTCTTCTTGATTATAACAATCCAACACCGCTTGTTAAGGATAATGCTCCTGGGCACTTTGTGTGGGGAATGTCCAGTGGTCATGTCAATACTACGATAGTAAATGGCAAGGTTCTTTTTGAGAATCATCGCTTTGTTAGAGATGATGCTGAGAGAATTTATAAAGAAGCTGCCAAGGTAGCTAGCAGAATTTGGAAAACTGTAGATAAAATAAAAGCCTGATAGGAGAGAAAAATGGCAATTCAGAATCAGATTAAGGAACTCGCAGAGAAGTATCGTGATTACACAGCTGAGAATCTTTCTAAGCTTGTAAAGACAAAGAGCTATAGCTCAAAGGAAGAGGATGTATGTCGTCTTATCGTAAAGCTATGCGAAGAGGCTGGCTTTGATGAAGTTAGAATCGATGGTCTTGGATCAGTAATCGGCCGTGTTGGCAATGGCCCTAAGAAGCTTGCTTTTGATGCTCATATAGACACTGTAGAAGTCGGTAACCTAAAGAACTGGAGCTTCGATCCATTCTCAGGTGAGATCAAAGATGGAAAGGTATGGGGCCGTGGCTCTTCTGATCAGAAGGGCGGTGCTGCTTCTATGATTACAGCTGGACGTATTCTTAAAGAGCTTGGCTATGGCGGTGAGTATACTGTTTACTTCACATTCACAGTAATGGAAGAGGATTGTGATGGCATGTGCTGGAAGTATCTTATTGAAGAAGAGAACTTCAAGCCAGATATGATTGTTTCAACAGAGCCTACATCATGTCGTCTCTATAGAGGCCACAGAGGCAGAATGGAGATAAGAATCATTCTTAAGGGCATTTCATGTCATGGATCTGCACCAGAGAGAGGTGTTTCTGCAGCTTATAAGGCAGCCCGTGCAGCTCTTGCTATTGAGCAGCTTAACAAGGATCTGCAGCCAGATGAGGATAACTTCCTTGGAAAGGGTACTATTACAGTATCACAGATGGAGGTTAAGGGACCTAGCCAGTGCGCAGTTGCAGACTATGCTATGCTATATTGCGACAGACGTCTTACATGGGGTGAGGATGCAGAGCTTGCAATCAATCAGGTTAAGGAATATGTATCTAAGGCTACTGGCGATAAGAAGGAAGACATCATCGTTGAGATGCCTAACTATGAGAAGATCGGCTGGACTAATAAGCCTTATTCCCAGGAGCTCTACTTCCCAACATGGAAG
>CAVHSB010000042.1:1895-8615 GCA_963638635.1 Flexilinea sp. | reverse complement strand
ACAGGCTGGCGTAAAGGACTATGAGGCGCTATATGGCAAGGCTCCTGTTGTAGATAAGTGGACATTCTCTACTAACCTTGTTGCTACAACTGGCAGACATAAGATTCCAGCTATTGGCTTTGGTCCTGGCGATGAGGCTCAGGCTCATGCTCCAAACGAGATCAATAGAGTTGAGGATCTTGTGATTTGCTCAGGCTTCTATGCACTTCTTCCATATTCACTGGAAGGCAAGCTTAACTAAGCTTCTATCTATATCTATCCTCCTTCCATTTATTGAGGGGAGGATTTTTTATTAAAAAAGCTCCCAATTCAGGGAGCAAAAAAGCAGCAGGTAGTTGCTTTTCCGTCTTTTAGACTTCTTGTAGTGTAGTTGCAAAAAGAGAGATGAGCAAGTGCAGAGTTGCGCTTTTATTTATTTGTACGTTGTTGCAAAGTGTTGTATACTAAAACAGGTATTCAATTTTAATGAGATAATTCCTCATTATATAAAGAAAAAACTAATGGATATGGAGGCTTTATGCAATCTCTGAATATTGATGACCGCATCGTTAGAGTAGACGCTTATGCGAAGGCTAGAGGCGAAGCTTTGTATGTCTCTGATCTTTATTTTCCAGATATGCAATATGCTCAGATGATCAGATCTGAGGTTCCTAGGGGAAGGATAGCTTCAATAGATATGCCTAAGCTCCCTAAGGGCTATAAGTTCATTACAGCTAGGGACATTCCAGAGGGCGGAAAGAATGAGCTATGGATGATTCAGAAGGACTGGAGATGCTTTGCAGATGGAGATGTTAGATTCGTCGGAGATGTTATAGGCCTTTTGGTAGGAAAGGACAGAACAACTCTCAAGTTCTTGAAGGATAGAATCAAGATTACCTATGAGGAGTGTGAAGCTGCTATCTCAATCGACGATGGAGTTGCTGTAAAGGGTGGCCCTATAGTAGGGGATAATAATGTCATGTGCTCTCTCTATTGCGAGAAGGGCAAGGAGATGGATGAGGTCTTCAAGGAGGCTGATGAGGTCATTGAAGAGACCTTTGAGACAGGCTTCCAGGAGCATGTGCATCTTGAGACTAATGGTGCGATAGTAATGATGGAGGGCGATAAGTTCGTTTTCTATGCATCCTCTCAATGTCCATTCTATATAAGAAAATCTGTAGCAGGTGTTCTGGGCATTCCTTATGACAGGATCATTGTTAGACAGACTACTACAGGTGGAGCCTTCGGAGGCAAGGAAAACTTCCCTGATTCTATCTGTGGCCCATTGCTTGTTGCTGAGAATATAATCAGAAAGCCTATAAAGCTTATATTCGAGCGAGAGGAGGATATGCTTTACAGCGTAAAGAGACATCCTTCAAAGTGTGTATATAAGACAGCTATAAAGGATGGAAAGATCATAGGTACAGATGGGCTGATACGCTATAATTGCGGTCCATATCTATCTTCATCCTTTGTTGTGCTTCAGCGTGGAGTATTCCATGCAAATGGCGTTTATGATATCCCGAATACACATTTAATCGGTGAGGGTATTGCAACTAATACCTTCCCCTCTGATGCCTTCAGAGGCTTTGGAGCTCCTCAGACTCTATTTGCTTTCGAAACTCATATGTCTCATATTGCTCGTCACTTAGGTATCGATCCTCTGAGATTCAAGATGGACTATCTTATAAAGCAGGGCGGAGAGACTGTTACTAATGGCCATATTGTTGAGAGGGTAATGCTTCCAGAGATGATTAAGGAAGTAACAGAGGCCTCTGATTATTGGAGAAAGGCTGAAGAGTATAAGATGGGCTCTGGTAAAGGCATAGGAATATCTTTATATAACCATGGCGGTGCATTTACAGGAAACGGCGAGCAGGCTCTTATAAAGGCACATGCAAGGCTTGTGAAAACAGGTGATCATGTAGATATCCAGGTAGGATCTACAGAGATGGGCCAGGGCTTCCAGACAGCACTGAGAAAGATAGCAGCTGCAACACTCGGGATTTCTATTGAGAACATCAGCTATGAAAATCCAGATACTTCCCGCGTTGTAGACTCTGGCCCAACAGCTGCATCTCGTTCCACTATGATTGTCGGCAAGCTTGTTGAAAGAGCTTCAAGAGAGATGAGGGAGAGATGGAATGAGGGAGATTTCTCTGTTGAGGTAGAGTATGAGCATCCAGAGGGCCATCCATGGGATCAGGCTACATTCAGAGGTGATGCATATCTTGGCTATGGCTGGGGCGTTGCCTGTGTAGAGGTTGAGGCAGATAAGCTTACAAATGAGATAAGGACTGTTGGCATCTGGTCTAGCCATGAAATAGGAAAGGCCATCGATGAGCTGATTGTACATGGTCAGATCAATGGAGGTATCATACAGTCTTTAGGCTATGCTTCAATGGAGAAGCTTGAGAATAAGAATGGTCACTTCAGGCAATCAAGCATGTCTGATTATATCATCCCTACAAGCATGGATTTCCCTAAGCAGCAATATCATATACAGGATAATCCATATCCATGGGGCCCATATGGTGCAAAGGGAATGGGTGAGCTTGTATTCAATGGCGCAGATGCTGCTTATGTAGATGCTGTTGAGAGAGCACTAGGCATTGAAATCAATAAGATACCAATTCCACCAGAGGATCTAGAGGAGGCACTTAAGAATGTTCGCTGAGGTAATATTCAAGGTAAATGGTAAGGAAATAGTCTATAAGGGTGATCCTCTGAGAAGGCTTATTGATGTTCTTAGAGAGGAGCTTGAGCTGACTGGTGTAAAGGAAGGCTGCGGCGAGGGCGAATGCGGGGCCTGCTCTGTTTTGAAGGATGGCTATCTAGTTACATCCTGCATTATTCCAGTTGGAGCATGCAATGGCTCAGATATCATCACTATAGAGGGCATTCGGGATACAGATAAGGGCAAGTGCATTATAGAGTCATTTGCCCAAGGCGGTGCTGTTCAATGTGGCTTCTGCATTCCTGGTATGGTTATGGCTGCATATTATCTATTATCTAATAATCCTGATCCGGATGAGGATGCTATAAGACTTGCTATAAGCGGCAATATTTGCAGGTGCACCGGCTATGATCTGATTGTTGAGTCTATTAAGCTTGCAGCTAAGAAAGGAGAGAGCTTATGGAAGAAGTAAAGTGCTTGATACCTGAAACGCTTGAAGAGGCGCTAGAGCTAAAAGCGAAATACAATGCAATAGTTCTTGCAGGTGGCTCTGATCTTATGGTTCAGCATAGACAGGGCTACTCTGTAAGTCCTGTATTTGATAGGCCTATACTTATAATATCCGGTCTTAAGGAGCTAAAGGGCATCAAGATGCTGGAGGATGGCTCTGTTGAAATAGGTGCACTATCCACTTCACGAGAAATAGCATCATCACCATATGTTCATCAGCTTATTAAGGAAGCTGCCTCAAGAATGGGAGCAGTAGCACTTAGAAATAGCGCAACTATCGGTGGCAATATCGGTAATGCATCTCCAAAGGGAGACCTTCCTCAGCCTCTTATTCTCCTAGATGCCGAGGTTGTTCTTCTATCTCTAAGCGGAGAGAGAAGAATGCTTGTAGATGATTTCATCAAGGGTGCTAAGAAGACTGAGATAAGAAGCGACGAAATCATAAGCAAGGTCATTGTTCCTCCTCATTCCTTTACTCTTACATACTTCAGGAAGATTGGAACAAGAAGAGCTAATGCCATTTCAAAGCTTACACTCTCATCTGCATGCTCAATCAAGGATGGAGTAATCACTGACTTCAGAGCCTCATCTGGCGCAGCTGGTCCTAAGGTAATGAGAGGTCATGCTGCTGAGGCTATTCTTATAGGAAAGAAGACAAGCGATGTAGATTCTGTAAGAGAAGAGTTCCTTGATGCCTGGAATAATGTAATTAGCCCTCATGCTATGGCAGATTGGAGGCGAGGCTCTACTAGAAGAATGCTTTCATATTTCTTAGATGAAATAAGAGATTACAAGGAGTGATTATGTTGGTTCATCATCCCAAAAGCTTAAATGAAGCAGTTATGCTTCGTCATGATCTTGAAAACAGCGCATACTTAGCTGGCGGTACTGAAATACTGAGACTTGGTGCAAAGCCTGTAGATAACATAATTGATATAAGCAAGCTGCTCTCAGATAAAATAGAAGAGAGAGATGGTAAGCTATATATAGGTGCAAGGACTACACTTGAGACTCTTTACGAAAATAGTGCTGTTCCTGCATTCATTAGAGAGGCTTCAGCATTCTGCTTCTCATTTGAAAAGAGAAACAGTGCAACAATCGGCGGCAATATTGCAGCTCGCAGATCCGATAGCTATTTAGCCTCTGCTTTGGCTGCCTCTGATGCTCATCTTATTGTAGAGTGCAAGCATGGTGAGAAAGAGAAGGCGATAGCAGAGTATCTTTCAAAGAATTGCAGGGCTCTTATTAAGTTTATCGTGATAGATAAGAATAAATCTGGCTTTGTTAAGCGCTTTGGCAGAACAGCATCAACACATGCAACCTTGATAGCTGCATATTCAGATGGAATATATTCTCTATCTGTTAGCTCATCTCCTATAGCAATAGGAAGAAGCAAGGATATCTACAAGACTATTGAGTATAAGAGCGACTTAGAGGGAAGCGCTGAGTAT
Source organism: Flexilinea sp. (assembly GCA_963638635.1). Taxonomy (GTDB): domain Bacteria; phylum Spirochaetota; class Spirochaetia; order Sphaerochaetales; family Sphaerochaetaceae; genus Ornithospirochaeta. Next base: position 3,998 of record CAVHSB010000042.1, on the reverse strand, counting down.
AAGAGATATTTGGCTTCTATAGTCTTTGAGGAGGTCAGGAGTGGAAATTAAGTGCAAGGTAAATGGTGAGCTCGTTACCCTATCTGGAAATGAGACAGATAGACTTAGAGATGTTCTTTATAAGAGTGGATATTACAGCGTTAGAGACAGCGACGACAGAGAAGGCTTTGCAGGCTCTGATACCATAATATTTAATGATGTGCTTCGCTATTCTAACTTCATATTGCTATATCAGGCAGAAGGAGCAGATATAAGAACTGCAGAGTCTATGGTTAAGAACAGAGAGCTTAACAATGTTCAGAAGGCAATGATTAAGGCTGGTGTTGTTCAAAGTGCATACAATGCTCCAGCTGCTGCTCTTATTCTTACATGGCTTTTAGAGCATAATCCAGATCCATCAAGGGATGATATAAAAAATGCTCTATCTGGCATATTCATCAGAGATGCTGGCTATGAGCACTACTATAAGGCTATAGAGTTTGCAAAGGAATATAGAGATAAAGGTGAATCTGATACTCCTGCAGCTCCTTCCTTTAGAGAGAATCTTCAATTCATAGGAAAGCCTGTCGGAAAGATAGATGGTGCTGCATTAGTCTCAGGAGAGCCTGTGTTTGTAGAGGATAAGGTACAGCCTAATGCATATACTCTCCATGTTCTGAGGTCTCCATTTGCTCATGCATATGTAAAGAGCATTGACACTAGCGAGGCAGAGAAGCTTGATGGCGTTGCTTGCATTGTTACAGCCTTCAATTGTCCTGATGTATATTATATGCAGGCTGGACAGGGAAACCCTGAGCCAAGCCCACATGATAGAAGGCTTTTGAACTTCAAGGTGCGTCATGTTGGCGATAGAGTTGCTGCAATTGTTGCAAGAACACCAGAGCTTTGCGATAAGGCTGCGTCCCTCATCAAGGTTGAATATGAGCCGCTTGAGCCTGTATTCACAGTTGAAGAGGCAATGGCAGATGGTGCTCCTATTGTTCAAAATGGAATAGTAGAATATAGAGCTGGTGCACCTAAGGATCTTGATGAATACAATAAGAGCAGCAACCCAAGAGATGGAAAGATAATATATCAATTCCCGCTCCATGCAGATTCCCATCATAATATCGCAGCTGGTGCACATGGCGGCATTGGCGATATCGAAAAGGGCTTTGAAGAGGCTGATGCTATAGTTGATTCAACTTATCAGACAAGCCAGATCCAATGCACTCCTCTCGAGCCTCATGTATGCTATGCCCATATAGAGGGCGGCAGACTTGTCATGAATTGCTCAACACAGGTTCCATATCATGTAAGACGTATAGTTAGCTGGGTATGTCAGATTCCAGAGAATAAGATCCATATAATCAAGGAACGAGTTGGTGGTGGCTATGGCTCTAAGCAGGATATCCTAGTTGAGGATCTTGTTGGCTATTGTACCTGGATTACTGGAAAGCCTATATATTTCAGAAATACACGTGCAGAGGAGTTCTACGCTAACTCAACTCGCCATCCTATGAGAGTAAGAGTCAAGATGGGAGGTAAGAAGGATGGCACAATAACAGCTATCTACATGGATGTTAGGGCTAATACAGGTCCTTATGGCAACCATTGCCTTACAGTTCCTATGAATGCATCATCTAAGACTCTTCCTATATTTGCAGTAGATAATATGTATTATGATCTTCTTACATATTATACGAATATTCCGCCAACGGGTGCCTATCAGGGCTATGGAGCACCGAAGGGCTATTTCGGAATAATATCAGCACTTGGAGAGCTTGCAGATAAGCTAGGTATAGATCCTTTGGTTATTGCAAAGAAGAATCTTGTCCACGAAGGCTATATGCTGGAGATTTTGAGAGGCCTTGGAGAAGGCCGAGAGGGTGCTGTTGTTCCTGTTGGCTCCTGTGGCCTTGAGGAGGCTCTTGTCAAGGGTGCTGAGATGATCAATTGGGATAAGGAAGAGCTTTCTGAGGATCCTGATTGGAGGATTGGAAAGGGCTTTGCTATGATACAGCAGGGCTCAGGACTTCCAGGTCTTGATCACGCTAATGCTCAGGTAAAACTTCAGACAGATGGTACCTTCCTGCTTCTATCTGGTGGCGCTGATCTTGGCAC
>CAVHSB010000042.1:0-1885 GCA_963638635.1 Flexilinea sp. | reverse complement strand
TCTTGGGACTGGCCTTGATACCATATCTGCAAAGTGCGTAGCTGAGGTGCTTAAGGTACCAATGGAAAGAGTCTCTGTTGTCTCTGGTGATACAGACTCATGCCTTTTCGATACTGGTGCATATGCATCAAGCGGAACCTACTTCTCTGGTAATGCATCTCTTCTTGCGACAAAGGATCTTGAGAAGAAGATCTTGAAGGAAGCAGCATTGCAAATGGAAGAGAGAGAAGAGGATCTTGAGTGTCAATGGCCAGGGAAGGTTGTATCAAAGAAGAGCGGAAGGGAGCTTGATTACTATACTCTTATCCATACAGCTCTATCTGGTACAGGAAGAGGCCAGCTTGTTGGTACTGCATCGTTTACAACTCCTAACTTCGCAGTTCCATATGGTGCTCACTTTGCTGAGGTTGCTGTCAATATAAAGACAGGTGAGATAAGGTTAAGAAAGTTCTATGCACTTCAGGATGCTGGTACTCCTATCAATCCTGAGATTGCGCTTTGTCAGATGTATGGTGCTGCAATGAAGTCTATTGGTCATACGCTATATGAGGATATGGTGCTTGATGAGGACGGAAATTGCATAAATGCGAACTTCACCGATTATGGAACTCCAATGATTAGCGAAGCTCCAGATGACTTTAAGGCTGTTCTTATCGATGTTGATGATAAATATGGTCCATTCGGTGCTAAATCGATATCTGAGATAGCTACCAATGGTGCCGCTCCTGCAATAGCTATGGCTATAGCTAGAGCAACTGGCGTCTGGGTAAGGTCTTGGCCAATTACTCCAGAGAAGATTCTTAAGGGTCTTGGAAGATTCTGATATAAGGGCTCGAAAGGGCCCTTTCTCTTTAGCTCTTTCCGTGATAGTCTTCTTTCTATGAATAAGAAAAATGTTCTATTTGCAATTATGATTTCATTATCTCTTTGTTTATTGGCATCCTGTGCCTCAGGTGTATTCGCAAATGATGTAGACTCTGAGCTTCTAGTTGGAAGGTGGTATGCAGAGCTTACAGATAAGAGCGGTACCTTGATTGAGCTTAAAGCTGATGGAAGCTATACCTATAAGTCTATAAGCATGGGCCATGTTGAGGAGTCAGCTAAGGGCAAGTGGACGGTAAAGGGCAAAAGCCTGCATCTATGGAGCCTGCTTGATGATGCTCCATCTGCCGAAACAGATACATTCTCATTTGATTTCGTAACAACGGATGATGGAAATAGAGCGATTAAGCTGAGAATCACTCTTTTGAGGACAAAGATCTTCGTTGCTTTGGATGAGCCTTATACTGGAAACTCTGATGAGAAAGCTAAGGTTGAGAAGACTGAAGAGAAGGGTGCTCTTGATGGAATCTACCAAAATGATTTCATGACAGCTGTAGTCAAGGGCAACGCTGTTACCTTGATAAATGGCCGCAATATTGAAGAGGGTACTCTGTCTGAAATAAAAGAGAACTCATTGAAGGTTGAGTTCTCTGGCGTATCATATAGCTATCTATATGTTAAGAATGATGCTTCAATCACTTTGATTCCTGTTGAGAGGCCTAGTGAGAGAATAGAGCTTTCTATCCGTTAGCGCTTTGTATATAGAAGCGTGACCTCCCCGCCGCATATCATCCCAAGATCCCCAGATGGATTTAATGCATAGTGCTTGATAAGCGGCGTTTTTTCTTCACCTCTTAGCATCCTTCTTGCTTCTTCTATAGCCTCCTTCTCTATAGCGCCTCCACCTACTGTTCCTATAAGCTTTCCGCTCTTTGTAATCATTATCTCAGAGCCAACAGCCCTTGGCGCTGATCCTGATTTCTCAACTATTCTTACTGCAATTCCCTCCTCATCCTTGATTGCATTGAGGTAATCAGGGGATAGAGTAATCATATTCTTATCC
>CAVHSB010000041.1:4056-15054 GCA_963638635.1 Flexilinea sp. | reverse complement strand
ATGGCAGAGAGGAAAAGACGCGTTTAGCTGCTTAATTCATCCGCACAGGTCGAAATATTTTACATAGTTCTATCTAATAATCTTAAGAAATTCATGTTAGACTCTATGTAGATTTGGGACTTTACAATGTTTATTTTACTTTTCTTTCAGAATATCAGAAATCCATTTATGACATTTTTGGCTAATTTGATTTCATTTTTAGGAGAAGTGCCTATTCCAATGCTCTTCACGCTGCTGTTGTTCTGGTGCATATCGAAAAAGAAGGGCATTGCGTTCATATGCTCAATCTTCGCAGCAATTGATTCCATGCAAATCATAAAGTGCATTGCACGTCACCCAAGACCATTTACAGTATATCCAGAAATGATAAAGCCATTGAGAATAAGCACCGCGACTGGATATTCATTCCCATCAGGCCACTCGACCACATCGGGGATATTTTATGGACTTCTTATCAAAATGTATAAGTCAACCATCTTAAGAGCTATATCGATAGCACTTATAATTCTAGTTCCAATTTCAAGATTATATCTTGGGGTCCATTGGCCTATTGATGTTATAGCAGGTACTCTTTTAGGACTTCTTGTAGCATTTGTTCTTCCAAATCAATTCATCCGTCTATATGAGCGAAAGAAAGCATTCACTATATTCGCTATCCTTGCAGGAATTATCCTGCTTTCATTTGAAATCCTATTTGCTCATTTTCTTGATGCAAAGAACTATGATGCAATTCTATGGAAAGATATAATGGAATGCTTCGGAATGTCTGCTGGCTCTATATTAGGCTTATGCCTTGAAAGGAACTTCGTAAATTTCGAAATCATAGGAGACTGGAAGAAGAGAGCTATGAACTTCGTTTTAGGAGCAGCTGGTGGCTTTGTATTGTTTTACCTTATCAGACTACTTCCTGTAGTCTATCTTGCAAAAGGACTGAGCATGACTCTCTTCTGCTTCTGGGTAATAGGTGTATATCCAATGATTGCAAAGAAGCTTAATCTACTAGGCTAGTATCCTCGGAAAAGGCTTGTTGCTGGTTTTATAGAGCCTTTTGAAGAATTTATTGAGAATTCTGTCATCAAAGAGGTTCTCGCCGCATAGACGATAGAACAGACGTCCACATGTCTCTGCATCAGAGAGAGCATTATGAGCATCATAGGTCCAGTCAAATGTTGATGCAAGAAACGAAAGCGAATAGCGTTCCTTATCCTTCCATAGCTTTTTTGAAAGTGAGAATGTGCAATAGTACTTATAGCTAGGCACTGCTAAAGAGTAGCCTCTCAGAGTTGCTGAGAGCACATTCATGTCAAATTGGGCATTGTGGGCAACTAAAGGAGATGTGCCTATGAAGGCCTTCACATCTGGCCATATAGCATCAAAATGAGGCGCCTTCGATACATCCTCAGCCTTCAAATGATGTATTGCTGTGCACACTGGATCAAAATAGAGCACCTTTGGCGCTATAAGAGAGTAATAGCTTGCTAGCTCCTCCCCCTCTTCAGAGAATCTTGCAAGCCCTATAGAGCATGCACTATCGCTATTTGAATTTGCAGTTTCAAAGTCTATTGCAACATATTCCATATCAATATGGAACCTCTGCAAAATATGCAAGCCCTCTTACTCTCATAGAGTATTCCTTGACATCCTCTCCAATCATGAAGATATCACCCTTAGTGAATTGCATGGACTCCTCATCATCCTTTATTTTGAGTGCGCCTTCGATTACGATGCCGATTGTGAAGTGGCCAGCTCGTACAAGATATTCACCAGTAGATGCTGCCTTCAGAGCAAATGAAGGAGAATCAGTTTCATATATCCTCATAGCAGAGGAATCTATATGCATCCTCACTTTATTTGGAGCTAATGCTGTAAAATGCATTATACGTCCTAGCTCATCTAAATCCATATGCTTTTTTGTCAGTCCACACCGAAGCACATTATCTGATGCGCTCATAAGCTCAACACCGTTACCAAGCACATATGCATGCAAAGTACCAGGCTCTAGATATAGCGCTTCTCCTACATTGAGATGGATTACATTTAGAAAATATGGAGAGAGCGTTCCGACATCCTCTGGGTATAGCGCTAAAGAACGCTCTAGAATGCCCTTCTCTGTTAGGAAGTTCCCCTGAAATGACGACTCATCACTTATTTCTATATAGCATCTAAGCTCATTGATGATAGCGTTCTTAGCTTCAAGAGGAAGGCTATATAGGCCTAAGAAGAATTCCTTTATATCATTAAATGCGCTTAAAAACCTCTTATAGCTAATTGGGATTACTTTAATGAGATTGGCCTTTATCTCATCATAAGCTCTAAAGCCACACATAGCAGTTATCGGAGTTAAAGCTGCAATGATTTCCGCTTTTTCATTATCGTCCTGATAATTTACAAGATCACCATTAGCTCTTTTCTCTTCTTCTCTCTTCCACCCTTCCTCAGCCTGGCTCTTATCAGGATGACATTGAAGTGATAGAGGATTCTTTATTGCAAGCACCTTGAAAATAAATGGTAGATGATCGGATGGAAATGCTTCACAATGCTCCTTTAGATAAGAGCTTAGAGGAACTCCCCTATCTGTGATAGCCTCTCCGCTTTTATGGCTTCCTATCCAAAGCTCAGCCTTTGGCTTTCCGTCATAGCCCCCAATTAAGGATGGTATGAAATCTGCATTTCCCCATGCATATTCTTTGACAACACCGTTTAACTTAACTATGCCCATAAGTGGAGTATAGCACAATCTATTGCCTTTGTTAAAAAGTTACTGTATTCTTTTAGATATATGCAGACGTCATATAACGGTTATTATACGAGCTTCCCAAGCTTGCTATACGGGTTCGACTCCCGCCGTCTGCTTGAAGTTTTTGAGATATATTTAAAGCACGGATGTAGTGCAAAGGAATATGCCCAAAGTGGACGATGGCCCTGGTGGTAATTTAAAGAAAGCAAGCTCTGAAGAGGTTCCTCCTTTAAGTAGAAGAGGCGGAAAGAGAATCTTAATTAAACTCCTGCTCTGATTGAAAGAGCGTTATCAATCATGTTCAAAGGAGTAAATTAAGTGTCAATAACAGCAACAATAATAGTACAAGTCATAATGATATTAATAAATGCACTCTTTGCGGGGACTGAGATTGCTGTAGTATCATTGAATGCAACAAAAATCAGAAAAGAAGCTGAAGATGGAGATAGAAAGGCAGCTAAGCTTCTTAAGATGATCGAAAATCCATCTGGCTTTCTCTCTACAATACAGATAGCTATAACTCTTGCAGGCTTCTTAGGTGCAGCCTTCTCTGCTGATGTTCTTTCAGAGCATCTTGTAGCGCTTCTTGTCAAAGCTGGCTGGCATGGACCATATTCGCTTATGAATACGGTATCAGTTATTATCATCACTATAATCATATCATTCTTCACTCTCATATTCGGCGAGCTTGTTCCAAAGAGAATCGCGCAGCAGAAGACAGAGGGTTGGGCTAAGGCATCCGTTGGAATATTATCGGGCTTAGCACTTGTAATGAGACCTGTAATATGGCTTCTCTCAAGCTGCACTAACCTTGTGTTGAGGATATTGCATCTCAAAACAGATGGAGGAGATGAGGAGGTAACAGAAGAAGATATACGTCTTATGGTTGAATCCTCAGGAGATGCAGGCAAAATCGAGGAAGATGAGCAGGAATGGATACAGAATGTATTTGATTTCAATGACATCGCAGTTGATGATGTAATGACAAGAGACGCTGATGTCGTAGCTATACAGCAGGATACTCCTGAGAGAGATATCCTTACACTCATTAAGCAAACAGGCTTTTCAAGATTTCCTGTATATGGTGAGAATATCAATGATATCAAGGGCATTATTATCGCAAAAGAGTTCCTTTTGAACCTTGCAGATAAAGACAGAAAGCCATTCAAGGAGCTCATAAGAGAGCCATACCTTGTTCCAGACTCAATCCATGCAGATAAGCTTTTCTCTGATATGCAGGAGAAAAAAGTCCACATGGCTATAGTAATAGATGAGTATGGTCAATTTGCAGGCATCATCACACTCGAGGATCTTCTTGAAGAAATCGTTGGAAACATCTATGACGAATTTGACAGTGAAGAGGCAGAAGATATCGTAGAGATAGATAAGAACACATGGAAGGTCTCAGGTGATACAACAATCGAGGACTTCAATAAGTTCACAGAAATATATGACATACCTGAAAATGAAGATTATGACACCATTGGTGGTCTCATACTCTCTACTCTCTCCACAATTCCAGAGGATGGAACAGAGCTTGATCTTATCCGTGATGGATTCTCATTCCACGTAACAAAGATTGAGGACAGAAGAATCATAGAAGTCATAGTCAAGAAAATCATAGAGAACGGCTCAACAGATTCTGAGGAGTAATCACTACTCTACCATTTGAAGCACAAGCCCTCTGACTAATACTCTTAGGGCTTTTTCTATGTCAGTTATCCTATCGTTATGCAGCAGAAGATAGAAAAGTGCCCTATAGCCCTTTGAGAATGATGCAATGTCATCCTTATCATTAATCGAGAATATTGCAAATAGATTCACAAGAATATCTTTCTGGTAAGCCTTTAGCGCCTTGACCTCTTCTTTATCTATTGGACGCAATATCAATTCAAGCTCGCCTTCATCCAAGGCTCTATATACACCATCATTGTAGAACTTCATGAGTATTGCTGTAAAAACATCTGTAAGCGATGTAACTATAAGATTCTCATCAAGATTCTGCAGCATTTCCAAGTAAAGAGCTTCAACTTCATCTGAAAAGCTTTTGAGAATATCAAAGAAAAGTGCTTCCTTTGATTTATAGAATAGATAGAATGTCCCCTTTGGTATGTTCACTCTTCTTACAAGCTCATCGACTGTAGTCTTTTTGACACCATAGAGATTGAGGCACTTCTTCCCTTCTCTCTTTAGGCTATCCCTTATATTGTCTCTCTCTAGCTCACTGTAGGTTTTAGGCATTTTTACTCTTTTTGACTATTATAGTATCTATAGTCAGTAAAACAGCTTTTTTTACCGTTTTCAACACTTTTTTCGCTTATTTTTCTGAAAAATTATGTTGAAAAGTCAGATTTACAGCTCTTACCATATAAATATCTTGTTTTAAGGAGAAACAAATGGCAGAAGTAAAACTAGTAAACATCTGCAAGATCTACGATGGTGGCGTTAAAGCTGTAGACAACGTTAACATTGACATCGAAGATAAGGAATTTGTTGTTCTCGTTGGCCCTTCTGGTTGTGGTAAGTCTACAACACTTAGAATGGTTGCTGGTCTTGAAGATATTTCTTCAGGCGAGCTCTATATCGACGGAAAGCTTATGAACGACATTCCACCTAAGGACAGAGATATAGCAATGGTATTCCAGAACTATGCTCTTTATCCTCACATGACTGTTTACGATAACATGGCATTCGGACTCAAGATCAGAAAGCTTCCAAAAGATGAAATTGATCAGAGAGTAAGAGAAGCAGCAAAGCTACTTGATATCGAAATGCTACTTGAGAGAAAGCCTAAGGCTCTTTCAGGTGGACAGAGACAGAGAGTTGCTGTAGGTAGAGCTATCGTTAGAAATCCTAAGGTATTCCTATTCGACGAGCCTCTTTCAAACCTTGATGCTAAGCTCAGAGTTCAGATGAGAGCTGAGATTTCAGGTCTTCACCACAGACTCCAGGCTACTATGATCTATGTAACTCATGACCAGGTAGAAGCTCTTACAATGGCTGATAAGATTGTTGTAATGAAGCTCGGTGTAATCCAGCAGATTGGCGGACCTATGGAGCTTTACAATAATCCAGACAACAAGTTTGTTGCAGGATTCATCGGTTCACCTCCAATGAACTTCATGGTTGTAAAGGTTGCTGATGTTGGCGGTAAGATCCAGCTCCAGTCTAAATCCTTCAACCTCAATGTAACAGACGCTCAGGCTAAGTTCCTTGCTCCATATAAGGGCAAAGAGGTTACATTTGGCATCAGACCAGAAGATGTTGAATACAGCCACCAGCCTCAGGATGGAAAGACAATCAACGGTAACGTATCTGTTGTTGAGCCACTTGGTAGTGAGACACAGGTTTATGTTGCTACTGATGGTGCTAACATCGTTGGTAAGATTGATCCATCTGTAGTTCCTTCTGTTGGTGAAAAGGTAGCTCTTATTGTAGATATGGAGAAGGCTAGATTCTTCGATCTCGATACAGAAGTTAGAATTCGCTAGTATTGGAATATACGCAAAAGATGCAGTTTCGGCTGCATCTTTTTTTTGCCTTACAGCAATAGAACAATCAACCAGCAAGGATTTTGAGCAAAAAAATGCACCTCCCGATTTGGAAGGATGCATCACTTGATGTAAGTAAGTTAAACGTTGAACTTGAAGAATACTATATCGCCATCCTGGACTACGTACTCTTTACCCTCAAGTCTCATCTTGCCTGCCTCTTTTACCTTAAGCTCACTGCCGTATTCAAAGAGATCTGCGCAATTATAAACCTCAGCCTTGATGAAGCCCTTTTCAAAGTCTGTATGGATTATACCAGCACATTGCGGAGCCTTCATGCCTTCTTTGAATGTCCATGCTCTATCCTCATCTGGGCCAGCTGTGAAGAACGTCCTCAGTCCAAGAGCCTCATATGCAGCTCTGATCAGATGATTGAGACCTGACTCCTCTAAGCCTACAGACTCTAAGAACTCCTTTCTGTCTTCCATGCTTTCTAGAGCAGCTATCTCTGCCTCTATCTTACCACATATAACAACAACTGGAGCATTCTCTTTAGCTGCTATCTCACGGACAGTCTTTACATATTCATTGTCTTCAAGAATGCCATTCTCATCTACATTACATACATAGATAACAGGCTTGAGAGTCATAAGATGAAGATCATATACAGCATCCAGCTCATCCTCATTAAGATCCAAGGTCCTTGCTGGAATGCCCTCAGAAAGGCACTTAAGAAGCTTCTCATAGATTGGAAGAACCTTCTCATTCTCCTTCTGCTGAGCCTTATCAACTCTGCCCATCTTGCTCTGTTTCTGATAGCGCTTATCTACAGTTTCATAATCTGCTAGAGCCAGCTCAATGTTAATAGTCTCGATATCTGATGCAGGATCTATCTTGTTGCTTACATGGATGATATCTGAATTATCGAAGCATCTTACAACATGCGCTATTACGCCTACCTCTCTGATTGAAGCTAAGAATCTATTACCAAGACCTTCCCCCTGGCTTGCACCCTTTACAAGACCAGCAATATCAACAAACTCAACTGTAGCTGGAACTACCTTCTGAGGAGGAATAAGAGAGACAATCTTATCAAGTCTCTTATCTGGAACTGCAACGATTCCGACATTTGGATCAATAGTGCAGAAAGGATAGTTAGCAGCTTCTGCTGGTGCAGAAGTCACTGCAGAGAAAATAGTTGATTTACCTACGTTAGGAAGTCCTACAATACCACAATTAAGAGCCATTATTCACCTCTAGAACAAGTAGTGAATATATCACAATAATATTTATTCTTCTACCTTTGAGATGATAATTCAGTTTCTGCTATACTCTTCCTTGATGACAGAGCTTGAAGAAAACAATGAAAAGCGTGTTCTTCTCATAACCACAAGAACACCAAGCGATACAGAAAGAGTAAACTACATTAAAGAAAGCGAAATCAGAAGCCTTATAAATACTCTCGGGCTTATAGTGACCACTCACCTATCTTTTACTCTAAAGGAAGAGAACCCTAATACATACATAGGAAAAGGACAGCTAGAGGAAGCAAGAGAAAATGTTCTGGCATTCAGCATTGACGAGGTGGTAGTTGACGGATTTCTGAGTCCAAGACAGGAGAAATTGATGGAGAAGACTCTGCAGGTTCCAGTATCTGATAGAGAGGCTATCATACTCTCAATATTTTTCCAGAACGCCCACTCAAAGGAAGCTAAGCTACAGATAATGAAAGCTGAAGCTGTATATCTTAAGCCAAGGCTTCAAGCAAGAGATGAGAATCTTTCTCAGCAGCGTGGCGGAGTAAGAGGCGCAAAGGGAGAAGGAGAGCGAAAGATTGAGCTTGATAGACGTATAATAGAGAGAACCATCAAGAGTATAGATAAAGAGATTTCTGAGGTTAGGAAAACAAGAGCGACACAGAGAAAAACCAGAGAAAGCTCCAAGGTCTATTCCTTTGCGCTCACTGGATATACCAATGCAGGAAAATCCACAATCCTCAATGCACTTGCAAATGCAGATATAAAGGCAGAAGACAAGCTCTTTGCGACATTAGATACAACAACAAGAGCAATTAAGCTAAAAAACGGACAGGACATTACAATCTCAGACACCGTAGGCTTTATAAGAAATCTTCCTGCATCGCTTATTGAGGCATTCTCATCAACACTTGAAGAGGCTCTATCTGCAGATGGAATCATTATAGTCGCAGATGCATCGCACATTGACGCAGCAGGATCGCTCGAAACTACTATAGCGACACTGAGAGAGCTTGAAGGAGAGGAAAAGATAAAGCTTCTCATAATCAATAAGATAGATTCATACCTCGATGATATTACGCTATCAAAGCTAAGAAGCTATCCCTATAAGACAGTTGAGACAAGCTTTAAGGACAATACAGGAATAGATAAGCTTCTAAAAGCTCTTGAAGATATTACAGATGAGCTCTTCTTTGATACCACTCTTCTATTCCCATCAAGCACAGAGATTATAGGAGAGCTATCACGGGATGGATATATAAAGGCCATTGACTATGAAGATAGCACTGTAAGAATCAAGGTAAGGCTTCCTAAGACACTTGAAGCTAAATACGCAAACTACAAAGCATAGAAAAAGCCAGGCGAACCTGGCTGAATTCTGTTTCTGACTATTATTAGAAGTTGTAAGTAGCTCCAATAGAGCCTGAGATACCAAAGCTTGCGCCAAATTCGTCTCTAATCTGAAGATTAACGCCAGGCGCAACTCTTATATAAAGAGACATTGGGAACTTAGGGAATGTATATGCGAGCTTGAGTGGAACAAGAACACCAATATACATCTTAAATGGATCAGAGAATCTGAAAGCAAAATCACTACCAACACCTACTGTAAAAGGCATTGAGCCATCAAACTTGCACTCTTTAGCAACATCTACAATACTGTAATTAGCTGCTGCTTCAACATCAAGACCTGTACCATTTAAGATACCAAAGCCTACGATGCCTTCAAGATCGAATTTACCCATTCCATAATTAACAACAACACCAGTGTTTGTACCAGCATTGAGACCAACAGCTACTGAATTCTTCTTGCTAGCACCACTATATGAAGATGCAGCGAATACTGAAGAAACAGCAAGAAGTGCAACTAGTGCAATAACAGCTACTCTTTTCATTTTCTTTATTAACTCCTAGCACTTATAGTAACTAGCTTTTTATAAAATGAATAGTAGAAAATAAGCGACATTTTTATATTTTTTTGTATAGTATCTCTTAAATCTTCTAGTCATATAGTCAATCACTACGTATAATGCCATTGGAGAGGATTATGGCAACCTTATACGCAAAGAGCTTTCAGGAAATACAAGAATTACTAGCATTAGATAAGCCTTTTCAGGCTAAGATCGTATATCAGAATCTTATAAAAGGCGTTACATCATTTTCAATGATGACAAGTCTTCCAAAGGCTACAAGAGAGAGACTCTCTTCAAAGCATGAAGATGCGCTTACGACATCTGTCATAAGAAAGAGCGAAGGCGATAGCGCTATAAAGCTAGCTTTGCGCTTAAGCGATGATCTCATAATCGAATGCGTAAGACTCTCTGATGGCGAGGGCCGCTACACTGCATGCCTTTCCTCACAGGTAGGCTGTGCCATGGGATGTTCATTCTGTAAAACGGGCACAATGGGAATAGTAAGAAACCTTGAAGCTGGTGAGATTATCGAAGAGTTCATACAGCTTGAGAAGCTTGGAGAGAATATAAGCCATGTAGTATTCATGGGGATGGGAGAGCCTCTTGCAAACTTCCAGGAGGTCATGAGAGCTATAACAGAGCTACATAGAGAGGATGGCCTTAATATATCTTATAGAAGAATAACTATCTCAACCTGCGGTCTTGTTCCAGGAATCAAAAGACTTACAGAGGTAAATCTGCCAATAAAGCTTGCAGTATCACTCGTATCTGCAAATGATGAGACAAGAAGCAGGATAATGAGAGTCAACAGAAGCTATCCATTATCAGAGCTTAAGTCAGCGCTTCTTACATTCCAGCATCACCACGATAAGCGTCTTACTCTTGAATATTGCATGCTTGGCGGCATCAATACAACAAAGGAAAGTGCAGAGGAGCTATATAGGTTCACAAGAGGATTAGAAGTCCTTGTAAATTTAATTCCGTGGAATCCTATTGACGAGCTTAATTTCACAACACCGAGTGACAAGGAAATAAGAAGCTTCACAGATGAGCTTAGAAAGCTCGGAGTAAACTATACAATAAGAAGATCAAAGGGCAGAGAAAACAGTGCAGCCTGCGGTCAGCTTGCAAGTGAGAGCAGAGGAATCTAGTCTAGACTCTATGACTGTATTTTATACTACCTTCTATTATGCTTGGCTCAAGTTTTCCTATTGAAATAAGCGTCTCAGCAGAGATACTCTTTTATATCCCATAGGTATTGGAATAATCGAAGAAAGGTAATCTCTTTGACTATTCATAGCAAAGCTCTAAAAAAACAATACTCGTGTGCTTTCTTTAGCCTCTTATCAGTCTCGCCTCTCAGGGACAGTCTTCCATTATCCATCCACCACCGGTATTTCTATATACGCAAACAGCATTGATTCTTAAACCATGAAAAAAATGCAGAGCACTCGATAACAATCTTGAATACAAATGCCATAAAACGACAATGTGCCACTAAAGCATTTCACTCTAATGGCACATGCATATTATTTCTTCTTTCTTTATCATCTCACATTTTCAGAGAAATGCAACCGTAGATGTTACATCTATAAGAATAT
>CAVHSB010000041.1:0-4046 GCA_963638635.1 Flexilinea sp. | reverse complement strand
TACTTACATGGTCAACTCTTTTATAATTTTCGTATGGCTAATGATCGAGTAAGAGAATTACTTTCATACAATCTCAGAAAACTAAGAACTGAAAAGGAACTTTCACAAGAAGAACTTGCAGAGAAAGTTAACTCAACACGAAAGACTATCAGTTTATATGAGAGATGTTACTCTTTTCCATCTTCAGAAAGGCTAGAAGCGTTAGCAGATGCACTTGAAGTATCTATAGCAGACCTCTTCAGAGAAGAAGGAGAATCTCCCAAATACGATTATAAGTTCTCAGATGCAGCAATTGATGATGCTGTACAGGTATTAAAAGAAAGGTTAAAGCGTTACACAAGAGAGCATGAGCCAAGGAAATGAGATAAAAAAAGAGCCTACAGCAAACTGAAGCTCTTTTTTTGAATATATTGCTTAATGCTCTAGCACAGCCTTGATTCTTCTGACGCCAGCACTGGATGACTGCTCTTTCACAATATGGAAATGCCCCATATCGCCAGTGTGGGTTACATGAGGACCTCCACATACCTCAATAGAGAAATCTCCGATTGAGTATACAGTAACCTTCTCACCATATTTAGCATCAAACTGTGCAGCAGCGCCTTTAGCTCTAGCCTCATCAAGTGTCATAGTCTCACATACTACAGGAAGATTCTTCTGGATTTCTTCATTTACTAAATCCTCAACTGCCTTAAGCTCCTCTTTTGTAAGAGCCTGTGGATGGTTGAAGTCGAATCTGAGACGCTCTGCCGTGATATTTGAACCAAGCTGCTTTACATAGCCACCAAGTACAACGCATAGAGCCTTATGTAGAAGGTGTGTTGCAGTATGAAGAGCTGTTGTTGCTTCACTATGATCTGCAAGACCTCCCTTGAACTGCTGTTCAGCACCAGCTCTGCTCAGCTCCTGGTGCTTTTCAAATGCAGCCTTAAAGCCTTCCTCATCTACAGTAAATCCATGCTCTGCAGCAAGCTCCTTAGTAAGTTCAATTGGGAAACCATAGGTATCATAAAGCTTGAAAGCGATTCTACCGCCAATTACTCTGCTGTTGCCCTTCAATAGGTTTGGAAGGAGTTTCTCGAACTCTTTCTCTCCCTTTGTAAGAGTCTCGCTGAACTTAACTTCCTCTTTCTTAAGCTCATCAAGGATGAACTCTCTATGCTCTTCAAGCTCTGGATATGGCTTTGAATAGAGAGCTAGAACAACCTCAGCAAGACCAGAGAGGAATGTACCATCAATGCCAATCTTCTTTCCATGCCTTACAGCACGTCTGATAAGTCTTCTGAGAATATAGCCCTGTCCTACGTTAGATGGTGCTACACCCTTCTGATCACCAAGAATGAATACAGATGTTCTGATATGGTCAGAGATGATTCTGATAGACATATCATTATCTTCGTTCTCACCATATTTCTTTCCAGATAGAGCCTCAATTGCATGAATGATTGGCTGGAATACTTCAATCTCGTATACACTCTTCTTACCCTGAAGAACAGCTACTGTCCTCTCTATTCCCATACCAGTATCGATGCACTTTCTTTCCATCTCATAGTACTTTCCGTCTTTGTCCTTTCTGTATCCCATGAATACATCGTTCCAAATCTCAAAGTACTTACCGCACTTACATCCAGGCTTGCAATCGGGACCACAGGAAGGACGTCCTGTATCATAGAACATCTCAGAATCAGGACCACAAGGACCAGTCTCGCCTGCAGGCCCCCACCAATTATCTTCACGAGGCATGAAGTAGATATGGCCTCTGTTTATTCCCAGAGTCTCCCACTTTTTTGCAGCAACCTCATCACGTGGAACCTCATCATCACCCTCAAAAACTGTAACAGATAGCTTCTCAGTCGGAATTCCAAGCTCTTTAGTCAAGAACTCGTAGCTATACTCAATCATCTGCTCTTTGAAGTAATCTCCAAGAGACCAGTTTCCAAGCATCTCAAAGAATGTTAGATGGTGCGGATCACCTACGCTATCGATATCTCCGGTTCTTATACACTTCTGATAATCTGTAAGCTTCTTACCAGCTGGGTGCTCTGCTCCCAGAATATATGGTACTAATGGATGCATTCCTGCTGTTGTGAACAGGACAGTCGGATCGTTCTCTGGTATAAGGGAAGCACCTGAAATCTGCTTATGTCCCTTTGATACGAAGAAATCGATATAAAGCTTTCTCAGCTGATCTGCTGTAATGTCTTTCATCTTGAATTTTTCCTTTCTGATATATCCTAGTATTGCTATGCTCTTTGGTCAAGAAAAGAGATCAGGAGTCAAATCCTTATATAATACCTCTCTCTTCTTTCTTTTCTCTCGAGGCAGTAGCTTCTTTATGTTATCACATTTAGCTATCTCAATAGCGCCCTCTTGTATTCTCATCTTGCACCATTTATAGTTTGGATTCTCTGCCGCAGCCTTAGATATCCCAACAGGCGCTCCTTTTTTCATGACACCATCAAAGATTGCCCAGCTTGGGCCTCCATCCTTCTCCTCTGATAAGAATGCAGCATCTGCTATTTTTGATATAGTCTTATTCCTATATACAACATGCCACTTCTCTCTTTTCTGGAATGGGCTGAATTCAGATAGCAATAAGCCTTTATCATACACTTCTCCCATAAGCTCTATAAGATTCTCATTAGGACATTTAGAGACAAAGGAAGAAAGCACTGCTATAACTGATCCACCGAGCTTCAAGGCTCTAGAAAGAGCAAAAGAAGGAGTTCCAACATCAAATGGAGCTATAACGACAGCCCCGCTATTTACTGCAGCCTCTACCGCCCTTGCAGTATCTTCCTTCCCCTGTAAGGATGAAAGCCCCACACCCAAAAAGGCTACCTTATATGAGTTTAATAGATCAATGTTTCCAGCACCATACAAATAGTGTACAGGCTCAAATCTCAAAGACTCTGGAAAAAGAGGATTAGTATCAGGGATTATCTTATAATCAACACGTTCCTTATCAAATGCTTCTCGTACGCTACGCCATAAGGTATCTAAAGAATCTCTATCCATGCCTACTCTTTTGCTTATCTCTTCTGATAGAGAAGGGAAAGGCATTGAGAAATCCATTCCTGATGACTTCAAAACGCCATAAGCGAGATCTCTATCTCCAGATAATGCAGCTGTTAGTGTTTCAAAGCTTTTAGCCTCTTCTTCGTATTCAGGAGTTATACACATGACGTTTAGCCTCCAGAAGAATATGAGCAAAATCACAGACAGGAGTCTTTATGCCATTCTTTTTGCCTATTCGCGATACAGCTCCGGCAAAGTAGTTATTCTCTGTCTCTCTATGTGCGATGACATCCTGAAGCATGCTTGTCTGGCCATGATCATTCAAAGCGCATACACGTCTGATCATCTCCTCAATATCATCCTGGGTAAGAATTATATGCTCACTTGCTGCAACACTCTGCACTTCTCTTGCCACGAGTCTCACAGCACGCACAAATGCATCATTGTCATGTATTGCATTATAATCTGCTGTCAAAATTGCAGAGAGAGTGTTAAAGCAGGTATTCAGCATGAACTTCCACCATTTTGAGTGGATAATATCTAAAGGTATTTCATACCTTTGCCCTGCCCTGTCGAATAATGAGGCTAGCTTCTTGACTCTATCACTCTTATCATTATTCTTTTCTCCGAAGATTATAGTGCCTTCATGAAAGCAGGTAGTCTCAAGCCCATCATGGTTTGAAGATAAATCTGTTATGAATGAATAAAGAACCTTATCCTCTCCGAAGCGCTCAGAGAGCACCTGCTCTGCATCTATTCCATTCAATAAAGATAGAAAGGTCGTATCATCTTTGACAAATGGCGCAATCTCATCCAAAGCCTCATAAAGTTGTAGATTCTTAACTGCCAGTATTATAAGATCTGCCTTAATCTCATTCTCACCAGGTGTAACAATCTTGAAATCTATATGTTCACCATTGTATTTAAGACCAGCGCTATATCTTTTAGCTCTGCTCTCATCAACTATCAAAGCAAAATCTGAAACATCTTTAAGCTTAGAAGCCACAGAAAGCCCTACAGCTCCGGCC
>CAVHSB010000040.1:0-15195 GCA_963638635.1 Flexilinea sp. | reverse complement strand
GCCAATCCTTCTGATCTACGATAAGCTCGAGAGCATCAGCATACTCTCTAACCTTTTCCATCTGAGGTATTACAGAATTTCTATAGAAATGAGCCTCTGCAGACCCCTCATAGGAGCCGGCTTTAACAGTAAGCTCTTCAAGTCCCTTTACTGCATCGTAAAGGCTATCTGTAAGCTCACCTAGCTTTGTAAGAAGTGCACTTTCAGCTGTAAGCTTGAGATTTGGAAGAACTGACTTCTTAGCAGCAACGCCACCTGCAACCTTAGCTGCATAGCTCTCAACAGCTGGGAGAACCTGACGGTTAACCATATCTGTAAGAGTAAGAGCCTCAATATGGATTGTCTTAGAATATTCTTCATTAAGAATCTCATATCTAGAATGTACTTCAACTGAGCTATAGATGCCGAACTCTTCAAACAGGGCAATATTCTTTGGGCTGATAAAGGTATCATAAGCATCAGGAGAAGACTTCAGGTTCAAGAGACCTCTCTTCTCTGCTTCCTTAACCCACTCATCTGAGTAGTTGTTGCCATTGAATACGATTCTCTTATGCTCTGAGTATGTCTTCTTGACGATATCTGCAACAGCAGTATCAAAGTCCTTAGCATCCTTAAGAACCGCATAGAACTCCTTGAGCTCCTTTGCAACGATTGTGTTAAGAACGATATTTGGACCAGCAACAGAGAATGAAGAGCCAAGCATTCTGAACTCGAACTTATTACCTGTGAAGGCAAATGGTGATGTTCTGTTTCTATCAGTACTATCCTTCGGGAAAGCTGGTAGAACATGAACGCCAAGTTCCATCTGCTGCTTACTCTTGCCATAAACAGGCTTTCCTTCAGATAGTGCTTCAAGAATATCAGAAAGCTCATCGCCAAGGAACATAGAAACGATAGCAGGAGGTGCTTCGTTAGCTCCAAGTCTATGGTCATTTCCAGCACTTGCAACAGATACACGCATCAGATCCTGATACTCGTCAACAGCCTTGATTACAGCAACAAGGAAAAGGAGGAACTGAGCGTTATCCTTAGGAGAATTGCCTGGATCGAGGAGGTTTAATCCAGTGTCTGTAGAAATAGACCAGTTGTTATGCTTGCCTGAACCATTTACACCAGCGAAAGGCTTCTCGTGAAGAAGACATGCAAAGCCATGGCGTTCAGCGACCTTCTTCATCATTTCCATTGTAAGCTGGTTATGGTCAACAGCGATATTAGTTGTAGCAAATACAGGAGCTAGCTCATGCTGGCAAGGTGCAACCTCGTTGTGGCTTGTCTTAGCATTGATGCCAAGCTTCCAGAGCTCTCTATCAAGATCATGCATATATGCAGAAACACGGCTTCTTATAACACCGAAGTAGTGATCCTCCATCTCCTGACCCTTTGGGCTTCTAGCACCAAGCAATGTGCGGCCAGTATAGATAAGGTCCTTTCTCTTTGCATAATCCTTCTTATCAATAAGGAAGTATTCCTGCTCTGGGCCAACAGTTGTGATAACTCTCTTAACGTCTGTCTTTCCAAAGAGCTTCAAGATCTTTACAGCTTCCTCTGAGATAGCTTCCATACTTCTTAGAAGAGGAGTCTTCTTATCGAGAACCTCACCAGAATAAGAGCAGAATGCTGTAGGAATACATAGTGTGTCATCTTTGATGAATGCATAGCTAGTTGGATCCCATGCTGTGTAACCACGAGCCTCGAAGGTAGCTCTTAGACCACCTGAAGGGAATGATGAAGCATCTGGTTCACCCTTGATGAGCTCCTTGCCGGAGAACTCAAGAAGAACCTTACCTCCATCAATTGGAGAAATGAAAGCCTCATGCTTTTCAGCTGTGATACCAGTCATAGGCTGGAACCAGTGAGTATAATGTGTGCAGCCATTTTCAACTGCCCAGTTCTTCATTGCGTTAGCAACGCTGTTAGCAACATTAATATCGAGATCCTTACCTTCAGCTATAGTCCTCTTAAGAGCCTTATATACATCCTTAGGAAGTCTCTCTTTCATCGTCTCATCATTAAATACCAGGGAACCAAAATAATCGGCTACTGTTTCCATATACTCCTCCAATGACAAATAAAAAAAGGTGTTATAGCCCTTATACTACAACACCTTTGTCGTTGCCAATGTTCTATCAAAAAAAGAGTATCAAAGTCAACCTAAAATAAAAGTATTTTTATAAAAAATATGTAACTTATTATAATCAAAGAAGTTATTTCGCTCAATTTAGATCACAGCGAAAAATTCAAGAAAGAATGCTCAGCAAAGCCGAAATACAACAAAACGCAACTATATTCAAAATATGAAGACTAATGCTATTGCACTTTTTCCTCATCTTTTATATCTTGAGCGAAGACAAAGGCGTCTAGTTAAGGAGTAATACTCTCCCTATGCTAGACGCTTTTTTTATTTTTGGAGGCGACATGGATTATTTTCAGAACAGGAATATTCCGCTTGAAGGTGAAGTCAGAATACCAGCAGGCTGTGCTATCTCTGCCATGTTCTCAAGAAGTGGTAAGAAGTTTACAGGAGAGGGTATGATCAAGTCGATCAAGACCATGCATGACAGATCAAATGGTCTTGGCGGTGGATTTGCAGGATATGGAATTTATCCTGAGTATAAGGACTATTATGCTTTCCATATTTTCTATGATGATAACGATGCAAGAATTGAGACAGAGCATTATCTTGATGAATACTTCGATATCGTAAACCTATCTAAGATACCAACAAGAAAGAATAAGAATATTTCTGATGAGCCTCTGATGTGGCGTTACTTTGTAACTCCATTGAAAACAAAGCTATCATTCTCACAGCTTGAAGAGAAGGAATACACTGTAAGAGCTGTAGTACATGTGAATACAGCTATAAAGGGTGCATATATCTTCTCATCTGGAAAAAATATGGGATGCTTCAAGGCTGTAGGCTTTCCTGAGGATGTAGGTGACTTCTATCGTCTCGAGGAATACGAGGGCTACTCCTGGACAGTCCATGGAAGATATCCTACAAACACACCAGGCTGGTGGGGAGGTGCACATCCATTTGGTCTATTAGATACATCTGTAGTACATAATGGCGAAATCTCAAGCTATGACGCCAATAGACGTGCTATAGAGATGTTCGGCTATAGATGCACGCTTCAGACAGATACTGAAGTAATCACATACATGATTGACTATCTCACAAGAGTCCAGGGACTCACGATGGAGGAAGCATCTCATGTAATTGCAGCACCCTTCTGGAGCACTATAGGACGAATGAATGAGGAAGATAAGAGAGAATACACATTCTTGAGAAATACCTTCTCCTCTCTTCTCATCACAGGCCCATTCTCTATTCTCGTCGGCTTTAATGGCGGGCTTATGGCACTTAATGACAGATTGAAGCTCAGAAGCCTGGTAGCAGCAGAAAAGGACGATATGGTCTACTTTGCAAGCGAGGAAGCAGCAATAAGAGTAATAGAGCCTGAGCCAGATAGAATATGGCATCCACGTGGTGGAGAGGCTGTAGTTGTAAGACTTTATAACCAGGAGGAAATGTAAATGCAGGGATTAGATTATATTTCTCCACAATTTGAAGTTGTAAGAAACCAGGATAAATGCACAAAATGCAGAATCTGCGAAAGAGAATGCGCAAATGGCGTTCATCAATATGATGCAAAGAAGAAGCTGATGCTTGCCTATGATGATAAGTGTGTAAGCTGCTCAAGATGCGTTGCCTTCTGCCCTACTGGTGCTATAAAGATAAAAAAAGCAGAAAGTCCGTTCAAGCCAAACTCTAACTGGAGCGATGACACTATAACAAATATATATAGACAGGCTGCAACTGGCGGTGTGCTTCTAGCCTCGATGGGCACTCCAAAGAAGTATCCAGTATATTGGGATAAAATCCTCATCAATGCATCTCAGGTTACTAATCCATCTATCGATCCTCTGAGAGAGCCAATGGAGACAAAGGTCTTTCTTGGGTCCAAATCAGATAAGATAAAAAGAGACGAAAAAGGAAGGATTATTCCAGAGGAGCACCCTCATATTGAGCTATCTACTCCTATAATGTTCTCAGCTATGAGCTATGGCTCTATAAGCTACAATGCGCATAAGGCACTTGCTACAGCAGCTGAGGAGCTTGGAATATTCTACAACACAGGTGAAGGTGGTCTTCATGAGGACTTCTATGTATATGGTGAGAATACTATAGTACAGGTTGCTTCTGGCAGATTCGGTGTTAAGAAGGAGTTTCTGGACGCAGGTAAAGCACTTGAGATAAAGATGGGACAGGGTGCTAAGCCTGGAATAGGCGGACACCTTCCTGGTGCGAAGATTGTCGGAGATGTATCTAGGACCAGAATGATTCCAGAGGGCTCTGATGCGATATCACCAGCACCACACCATGATATCTACTCAATCGAGGATCTGAGACAGCTTGTATATGCAGTCAAAGAGGTAACAGATTATAAAAAGCCAGTAATCGTCAAGGTAGCTGCAGTTCACAATATATCTGCAATAGCATCAGGTATTGCAAGAAGCGGTGCAGATATCATAGCAATCGACGGCTTCAGAGGTGGTACCGGCGCAGCTCCTGCTGTAATAAGAGACAATGTAGGTATTCCTATTGAGCTTGCACTTGCTCAGGTTGATAAGAGACTCAGGGATGAGGGCATAAGAGACAAGGTTTCTCTTGTAATAAGCGGCTCTATAAGAAACAGTGCCGATATAGTTAAGGCTATCGCACTTGGAGCTGATGCTGTATATATTGCAACATCGGCGTTGATTGCACTTGGTTGCCATTTATGCAGAAGCTGCCACAGCGGCAGATGCAATTGGGGCATTGCAACACAAAGAGCAGAGCTCGTTAAGCGTCTTGATCCAGAGGTTGGAAAAGCAAGGCTTGTAAATCTTGTAAATGCATGGACAAACGAGATCAAAGAGATGATGGGCGGAATGGGAATCAACTCCATTGAAGCGCTTATTGGAAACAGAGCAATGCTTAGAGGCATTGACCTAAATGAGAAAGAGCTTGAAATACTCGGAATAAAGCATGCAGGAGAGTGATATGAATATTAATGCTGGAGATATGCACTTCAAAGCTCTCAATGATCTGATAAAATCATCGAGTGATAAAGTAATAGAGATAAAGGAGCTTGAAGGTCAGCGCTACATTGCAGCTGGCTCAAAAGGTCAGGATATCAAGATATATGGAGTTCCCGGAAATGCACTTGGCGCATTCCTAGATGGCTCATCAGTTGAGGTATTTGATGATGCCGAGGATGCAACCGGAGACACTATGAATGATGGAAGGATCATCATCCATGGATCTGCAGGGGATGCATGTGGCTATGCTATGCGCGGCGGCAAGATATATATAAGAGATAAGGCTGGATACAGAGCAGGCATTCATATGAAGGCCTATAAGGAAAAGCAGCCTCTTATAATAATCGGCGACAGCGCTGGATCATTTTTGGGAGAGTACCAAGCAGGAGGAACTATTGTAGTTCTAGGCCTAGAGCAAGGCGGCCAGCCTCCTGTTGGCTATTTCACAGGCACTGGAATGCATGGCGGAAGGATAATATTGAGAGCCAAGGAGCTACCTAAGGACCTTCCATCTCAGGTAATCGCTGCAAGTGCAACAGAGGAAGAGAAGAAGGAGATAAAGTCGGTTATTTCCGAATTTTGTTCTATTTTCTCACTTGACATAGAAAGCATAATGAAACAGCATTTCTTCATATTAAAACCTAACTCAGCAACGCCTTATAAGCGTCTATATACAAATATCTAGAGGACTCTATGACAACATATGACAAAGAAGATGTGCTTCAATATGCAAAGGAAAATGATGTCAGATTTGTCCGTCTCTCATTTTGTGATATCTTCGGACAGCTAAAGAATGTCTCAATCTCTGCAAGCGAGCTTGAAAGAGCCTTCAATGAAGGCATCAGCTTCGATGCCTCTGCTATCAGAGGCTTTCTGAATATTGAGGATTCAGATCTTCTTCTCTTTCCAGATCCAGAGACATTGCAGATCCTTCCATGGAGACCAAGTGAGCATGGCAGAGTAATAAGGTTATTCTGTGACATAATGCATCCAGATATGACTCCATTTGAGGGAGATGCCAGATATCTTTTAAAGCAAGCTGAGAAGTCACTCTATAAAAAAGGCTTTGACGCAATGATCGGGCTTGAGTGTGAGTTCTACCTATTCAAGAACGATGAGGATGGAAATCCTACTCTAGAGCCAATGGACAATGCAAGCTATCTAGATATTGCGCCGCTTGATAAGGGTGAGAATATAAGACGAGAGATCTCTATCACGCTTGAAGAGATGGGCATCTACATAGAGACCAGCCACCATGAAAAGGGGCCAGGTCAGAATGAGATATCATTCCGCCCTACTACACTGGTAAATGCTGCTGATAATCTCATATCCTTCAAAAGCATGGTAAAGACACTAGCCAACTCACGTGGGCTATTTGCATCTTTCCTTCCTAAGCCTCTGTTCAACGCATCTGGCTCTGGTCTTCATATAAACATCTCATTGCATAAAGATGGCGTTGCTTTTGATGAGATCAAGGAAAACATTGTTGCAGGCATCCTAAAGCATATTAAGGCTATGCAAATATTCCTCAACCCAGTTTCAAATAGCTATCAAAGGCTAGGAAGCGACGAGGCTCCATCCTCTGTCACATGGGGAAAGGGCAACAGAGGCCTATTGATCAGAGTTCCAGAGGTAACAAAGGAAAGCGCAAAGAGAATCGAAGTCAGACTTGCAGATCCTTCATGTAATCCTTATCTTGCTCTCATGCTGCTTTTAAAGGCTGCTGAGGATGGCATCAATAGCAATTTAAGCTTTACAGACATAAAGGAAAAGGACAGCCTTTCAGATAGTCTTAAGGAAGCATCAGATAGAGCAGATGAATCAGAGCTTATAAGAGAGGTTCTTCCTTCACATCTTCTATCATGCTTCTTGAAAGCAAAACGAAGTGATTATGAGAGAGCAGAGAAAGCCTCAGAGCCTGTTCTCTTCTCTAGAGATTTGGAATTTTTGGTAACGTAGAAATGAAAATACTTGCTGTAGCTGGCGGAGAAAAGAGCGCAGATGCGCTAGTAGCCCTTCTTAAAGAGAAGGGAGAGCATTCCGTCACTCCTTGCGTTGGAGCTGCTACAGCTAGACGTATGGTGCTTGATGCTGAGTGGGATACTGTAATCATAAACTACCCTCTCTCAGATGAGCCAGGAATAGATCTTGCCCATATGATATCCTCAGAAACAGATAGTGCAGCTATCATGATCTTAAAAGAGGATCTAATCCCTATATTCGGCCGTGACCTAGAAAGTGACGGCATATTGATTGTATCTAAACCGATTTTAAAGCCAATTCTTTATCAGACAATAATGCTGGCATCTACTATAAGAGCCCGAATACAATCTAAGGAGCGTGAAATCAAGAGGCTTGAGGCCAAGCTTGAAGAGGCTCGCATAGTAACTAAGGCTAAATGCACGATGATTGAGAATGGCGATATGGGCGAGAAAGAGGCTCATAAGCTAATAGAAAGAACAGCTATGGACAGAAGAATAACGCTGAAGGACGCAGCGACTCTTCTGCTAAAGAAATACAAGGAGCAATAATAAAATGGCAAAGCACATTTTCGTAACAGGCGGTGTTGTTTCAGGACTTGGAAAGGGCATCACTGCTGCAAGCTTAGGAAGACTTCTAAAAGGCAGGGGTTTAAAAGTAGCAGCACAGAAGCTTGACCCTTATATGAATGTCGATCCTGGCACTATGTCTCCTCTCCAGCATGGAGAAGTATTTGTAACAGATGATGGAGCAGAGACAGATCTGGACCTTGGTCACTACGAACGCTTTATCGATGAAGATCTTAACAAGTTCTCTAACCTTACAAGTGGAAAGGTCTATTGGACAGTTCTCAACAAGGAGAGAAATGGAGAATATCTTGGATCAACTGTACAGATCATTCCTCATGTAACAAATGAGATTAAAAAGTTCATCTACTCACTTGATGATAAGACTGGTGCAGATGTCGTAATAACAGAAATCGGCGGAACAACTGGAGATATAGAGTCTCAGCCATTTCTAGAGGCTATCAGACAGATAGCTATAGAGCAAGGCAAGGAAAATTGCCTCTTTATACATGTAACTCTTGTTCCTTATATCAAATCCTCTGGAGAGCATAAGAGCAAGCCTACCCAGCACTCAGTAAAGGAGCTTATGGGCTCTGGTATATTCCCAGATATCATAGTAATGAGATCTGATGAGCCAATTGAGGACTCTATCAAATCAAAGATTGCACTATTTTGCAATGTTAAGCCAGATTGCGTAATCGAGAACTCTACTGTTCCTGTACTATATGAGGCACCTATGATGCTCCATAGAGAGAAGCTTGATGACATTGTATGCAGAGAGCTGAAGCTCAGTACACCTGCATCAGATATGAATGACTGGATCAAGATGCTCGATAACATCAAGGCATCAAAGAAGAACGTCAAGATTGCTATGGTTGGAAAGTACATTCAGCTTCATGATGCTTATCTATCTGTCATTGAGGCTCTTAAGCATGCAGGATGGGCACTTCATAGCCAGATCGAGATCAAATGGGTTGACTCAGAGCTATTAAGTGATGAGAGCGCTGAATCCCTTCTTGGAGATGTAAGCGGAATCCTGGTTCCAGGAGGCTTCGGCAACAGAGGAATTGAAGGAAAGATCATTGCAGCAAAGTACGCACGTGAGCATAAGGTCCCATACCTCGGAATATGTCTTGGAATGCAGATTGCAGTAATTGAATTCGCAAGAGATGTTCTTGGCTACAAGGATGCAAACTCATCAGAGTTTGATCCAGAGAGCCTGCACAAGGTTATTGATCTAATGCCAGACCAGAGAGGAATCGTACCAAAGGGAGGCACAATGAGACTTGGAGCTTATACCTGTGCAATCGCTCCTGGTACAATCATGGAGAAATACTACAACTCAAAGACCATCGAAGAGAGACATAGACATAGATATGAATTCAACAATGAGTTCAGAGAGGAGCTTGTCAAGGCTGGCCTTACAATTGCGGGAACAAGCCCAGATGAGAGACTTGTAGAAGCTGTTGAAATCAAGGATCATCCTTGCTTCTTAGGTGTGCAATTCCACCCAGAATTCAAGAGCAGACCTAACAGACCTCATCCATGCTTTCTAGCATTCATCGAGGCTGCTCTCAAAAAGTAAGCTCAAATTCATTGCCATCTATAACTAGTGCCAGTGAGGAATCCTCCTTGCTGGCATTTTTTGAGAAGTAAATAGCAGCATCCTTCTCATTGAGTATTCCCTTTAAGATTCCATCATCAAGATGGAATGGATATTCAAGTGAGGTACTATCATTGGAGAATTCAAGGTAGAGAACATTACCATTTGATGAGACATATACCTTCTTCTTCATACCAGGAAGAGATAAATGCTCTTCTAGGTAGGTTTTTCCCTTTGAGCCGATTGTATATTCTCTGCCACTAACAGTCTTCAATAGCTCCTCATAGCTATAGCTATCAAGAGGCTCATCCTCTGTAATGCTCTTTATATTGAGATAGAAATATACAGAGAAGCCTACTATGAAAAGAAGAAAGCACGCACAAATCACACCCTTCTTGGATTTGCTTAGGCCTTCCAAATATTCTCTTGCCCTGCTTCTGTTTCTATAGCCCTCTAGCTCTGTTTCAAGCTCTTTCTCTCGTTTTGTCTTTCTCTCTGCCATAGCCAATGATAACATGGAAAAGAGAAGCACATACTAGAAATAAGCTAATATCTTATCTGCTTCCTCTTTTGATATATATGTAATGTCATCTCCCTTTCTTTCAACATCATAGAATGCACAGGTTGCATCAGCCTTCTCATCCTCCTTATCTCTCCATGCACGCCATAGAGCCTTATTGAAGGAGCCTTCAATCCTTGATGATATAACCGTTACCCTGCCATAGCGTCTCCAAGGCCTCATAAGATATATATCATCTCTATCTGCAGTGCTCTTTATCGTTGAGTTATAGAATACTAGGCCAACCTCTCCCTTATCTGTAGAAGGAGCAGTAACATAGCCTCTGCCTGTTATATTTATCACAGAATCCTTAAATAGAGCTGTACCACCACCGAATATGAAGTCAACATCGCCTTCTATATAGCAGCCATCAAAAATGCTCTTAGTCATCCTTCTTGGAAGAAAGGATCTAGGACCATAGAAGCCGCCTACCTCTCTTTCAATGCCAGGAAGAGGTGCTAGAAAGAGAGTATCCTGATGACCTAGAAGCTTAACATTCTTCAAATATGCATACTCAGCATCTAGATACAAGGCAACAGCCTGGCCTACTCTATCTCCTGATCCAGCACTATTTTCAATAGTCACATTCTCTATATACACGCTCTCACCAGAGAAGAATGCTGTATAGCTTCTGAAGGTACCACGCTTCTTATTAAGCTCAGCCATCTCCTTTCCAGAGTCATTGTAGGTAATGAGAACATTGCCCTCTCCAATCAATCTTAGGTTCTTCTTATCAGAGAATATCTTCTCTCTATAAATTCCTTCCTTGATCACTATCTCTGCATCCATATTATATGGAACAGCATTGATAGCCTCTCCTAGGTAGTAATAAT
Organism: Flexilinea sp.; assembly: GCA_963638635.1. Taxonomy (GTDB): domain Bacteria; phylum Spirochaetota; class Spirochaetia; order Sphaerochaetales; family Sphaerochaetaceae; genus Ornithospirochaeta. The sequence continues at coordinate 4,572 of CAVHSB010000040.1, read as the reverse complement.
CCTCTTCACCGCTCTTTCCAACAGTAAGTCTTAACATCTTATAATCCTCTCCTTTTGACTGTAATGAAATAATATGGAATCTCAAATAGAAGCATCAATGACCAGCCGATAGCACATGAATAAGCTATGCCTAGTATGCCAAATCTTGAAGCTAGTATGAAGGTGCAAATCGTTCTCATAGCTGTCTGGATGAAGGTACCAACCATTGTTGTGTACATCTTGCCCATTCCTCTATAGAAGCCCTGAAAGCCATTTGTAAGCGCAGGATATATGTAGAGGAATGCCATAACAGATAAGTACGAAGCTCCATATGCTATAACGCTAGATGCATTAGAGCCGCTTACGAACATAGAAACGATTGGACGACGGAAGGTAAATGCAACAAACGCTATGAATACCCAATATGATACCTCAAGAAGAAGCCCTGATCTGAAGCCTTCTCTTATTCTCTCCTTCTTGTTTGCACCTCTGTTCTGCGCTATGAAGGTAGCTATGGCTGTAGCTATTCCCTGCTCTGGAATACATGCAAAGTCATCGACTCTAGATACTGCATTGAAGGCAGCTATTACATCTACTCCCAGTGCATTGACCTGACTTTGAATAAGAACCTTACCAACAGGCTGAATGGCCTGCTGCAATGCCGTAGGACCTCCATAGATCAATATAGGCTTAAGAAGCGCCTTCTTTATTGCAAGATTCTCTCTATTCGGACATAGCTCTTTCTCTTTCTTTATCATGTAGAAAAGTGCAAGAAGAGCAGATAGAGCCTCAGCAACAACAGTAGTCAAGGCTGAACATACTATGCCAAATCTTAATACACCAAGAAATACAAGATCTAAAAGTGCATTGAGAATAGCTGAAAAGGCCAGGAACTTCAAAGGAGTCTTTGAGTCTCCAACGCTCTTGAGCCCCGCCGCTAGTGCGTTATATGCAAATGTAAATGGAGTCCCTAGAAATATTATCCTTAAATATATATTTGTAATATTGAGTATCTCATCAGGACATGCCAATGCTCTCAAGATCCATGGAGATAGAACAATAGCAACAAATGAAAGAACAAGAGAAGATACAAGACCAAATAAGAGAAGCGTTGCCTGGCAATCCTTAAGTCTCTTATAATCCTTGGCACCGAAGGCCTCACTCATAAGAACCCCAGCGCCAATACATAGACCTGTTATAAACAGGATTATGAGATTCATAACAGGCCCAGCAATGCCTTCTGCCGCTAGTGCCTCACGCCCGATGAAGCGACCTGCTATTATAGAATCGACTGCATTATATGCAAGCTGCAGCCAGTTTCCAAGAAGAATAGGAAGCGCATAACGCCATAAATGGCTCAGTGCCTTTCCTTGTGTCATATCTACCATAGCTTGATTATTGCACTATAGAAGAAAAATTAACAGCAACCTAGAAGCCTTGCAGCCTTCAATATAGCTATTTGAGTCTTCGCATCCTTAATCTTACCGCTCATTACATCCTCAACAAGCGTGGATAGAGGAATCCTCTCAACCTCAATGAACTCATCTTCATCAAGCTCTCTATCGCCCTTCATAAGTCCCTTTGCGATATATGTTCTGATAACCTCATCACTATAGGCTGGAGTTGGATACAAATCTCCAAGCTCAATCCACTCTCTTGCGCTGTAGCCTGTCTCCTCTCTAAGTTCTCTCTTTACAGCCTCAAGCCTATCCTCATCCTTTGAATCAAGCTTACCTGCAGGGATCTCAAGAAGAACCTCATTTACTGGATACCTGAATTGATGCTCTATTATCACATTGCCATCGTCTGTTATAGGAAGCACAGCAACAGCACCAATATGCCTTATTAAATCACGTGTTGCTTCATTGCCATTAGGCAGAATGACACTATCACAGAAGACATGCAATAGACGTCCTCTATATACAGCCTTGCTATCTATCTTTTTCTCAATCAACTCTGAATCGCTCATAGCAATAGTCTAACAACAAAAGTAGTGCTTTGTAATCCTTAACGATTAGTCTTTTTTTTGTTATATTCGATTAGGGAGATTATCTCTATGGCAAAAAAAGAAAAAACACCTATTACATTGCTATGCGGTTACCTCGGTGCAGGTAAGACCACATTATTGAATCAGGTTCTTTCCAATCAGGAAGGATATAGAGTAGCTGTTATCGTAAATGATATCGGAGAAATAAACGTTGATGCATCACTTATCGCAAATGGTGCACATATTACAGACACAAGTGATATCGTACCACTTACAAATGGTTGCATATGCTGTACTCTCAAGAGCCAGATGGCTGAAAACATCGAGAAGCTCATAAAGGGCGGCAAATACGACTATATCATGATTGAAGCCTCTGGCGTATGTGAGCCAATGCCAATTGCACAGGAGCTTCAGCTTATAAAGAACGGCAAGCTCGACAATGTCGTTGGAGTAGTAGACGCTGCTAGACTTGTGGATGAATTCAAAGCTGGAGAGAGTCTATTAAAGAAGGATGAGATGGACGAGGAGGATATCGAGAGTCTTCTTGTTCAGCAGATTGAGTTCTGCTCTACTCTTGTTCTTAATAAGATTGACCTTGTAACACCAGAGGAGAAAGCAAGAGTAATCAAGGTAATCGAGGCCCTGCACCCTGGCGTTAAGATGATTGAGACAGACCATGGCAAGGTTGCAGTTGCAGATATTCTCAATACTCACTCCTTCGATTTTGATAAGGTATATATGAGTGCAGGCTGGTGTCAGAGACTCAGCGCTGAGGGAGACCTCGGAGACGATGAGGATGATGAACACGATGAGCATGAACACCATCATGACCATGATGAGGATGATGAACACGAGCATGAGCATCACCACCATGACCACGAGGAAGAGCATGATCACGAACATCACCACCATCATGAGCATAAGCACGAGGGTGAGGATACCGATGAGTATGGTATTGGAACATTCGTTTATTACAGAAGAAAGCCTTTCAACAGAAATAAGCTTGCAGCCTTCACTAAGGTATGGCCAGAGAACATAATAAGATGCAAGGGCACTATCTGGTTCTCAGATGAGAAAGATGTAGCCTATGTATATGAGACAAGTGGACGTCAGATAATGTGCGGAGCTTATGGCAATTGGATTGCAAGCGCTCCTAAATCAACTATCAAGAAGATGCTTGCAGAGAGTGAGCAGCTCAGAGAAGACTGGGATGAAGAGGTCGGCGACAGAATGATCAGACTATGCATCATAGGCCGCAACCTAGACAAGAAGGCTATAGCTTCAAATCTCGATGCACTTCTCGACGAGTAATATCTGAATGCTATTAGCAGCTACAGCAAACATAAAACGAAACATATGCTTTCAGGTGGATTCCACCTGGAAGCTATTTTTGTAATCCTGTTTTCCGCTTAATAAGACTATAGAAAGCCTACCTTCAAAAACAAAAATATAAATCCAGCTCTTGGTTGCAGCAGAAGAGATTGTAGTGATAAGAACTAAACATAGAGTTCTATGGCTCGAATGAGTCCTAAAGCCATATAAACAATCCATCAAATTGATCTTAACGATTCCAAATAAGCAGTCTTTACAAAAATGACTAGAAGAAACAATTGAATATTTCTCCATATTGAGGTGTATAAAAAGTCTCCAGCGAACCGGAGACCTTTATGTGGGATAAGAAACAACTTCATCCCTCTAATTATATATTCTGATTTAGTTCCACTTATACCAGAATGCAGGACGCAAACCCAACATATCTTTAGCCGGCATGGACGGCTTAGTTGAGTATGTATTATTCATAATGCTACCTCCAGCAGTAACATTACAAGCATTCTTAGTTCCATCTGCATCAGAAGGAGAACGCAACCACCAATAAATATTGCTACCACCATAATTCGCAACTCTTGCAGCATCATCTGCAAAGTATTCTGTGTTATTAGCTTCAGTCCACGAAAGAAGGAAGACATAGTCTGAACCTGTGTTTTTCGTAGTTTTCTCGATATCACTAATAACATCAACCTTTACCATGTAGTCTGTCTTAAGACCATAATATTCCAAAAAATTAGATTTCGTATTACGGCCATTGATGTATTCACGAATAAAAGAGGGCTCATAATCGTTGGAGGCTGTATGGTTAGAGGTATCACTGTCAAATACGCAACTTGAAAGAATATCCTGGCTTATAAGCAAGGCAGTTTTGTCTTCGTCGACCTTGAGTACTTTCCATGTAATGGTTCCGAGTGTGAGAGTATCACCAACTCCAAGAGGCTTCCAAACAGCTTTGAGGGTTATATCTCCTGTTATAGCAGCTTCAAAGTCAAACTCAGTAGTACCATCAAGTGACCAATACTTGAAAACATAGCCAGCATAAGTAGGATCTGCAGGTTTAGCAACCTTTTCACCTTCTGTTACCTCTACATCAGCAACTTCACTTCCACCGTTGGAATTGAAAGTAACGGTATAGACCTTCTTTGAGCTATTGCTTGTTGCATGAGACAATTAGCGATAGGGAAAGCAATACCATCATCAATACAATAAGGGTTTTCTTCATATAAACTATCCTTTGTGAGAAAAATCTCACAATGAACAATTATACCCCCCCCCGT